>NZ_JBAEER010000133.1:0-18801 GCF_056207615.1 Candidatus Cryptobacteroides sp.
AAATGTGAAGGCAGGATATGTGATCCGCCGAATCCTCCGCCGTGCAGTCCGCTTCGGATACACTTTCCTCGGCTTCAACGAGCCTTTCCTCTGCCGTCTCGTACCTCAGCTCATCCACGACATGGGTGAGGCATATCCGGAGATCGAGAAGCAGCAGAAGCTCATCGAGAGCGTCATCCGCGAGGAGGAGAACGCATTCCTCAAGACTCTCGACCGCGGCATCAGGCTCATGGACGAGTGCATGGCTGCAGCGAAGGACAGCAAGGTCATCGCAGGTGCAGACGCATTCAAGCTCTACGACACCTTCGGTTTCCCTATCGACCTTACCGAGCTCATCGCAGGCGAGAATGGTTACAAGGTGGACCTCGACGGTTTCAACGTGGAGCTCCAGAAGCAGAAGGAGCGTGCACGCAACGCCACCGCCAACGAGTTCGGCGACTGGGTTGAGTACAAGGCAGGAGAGACCGAGTTCGTAGGTTACGACCAGACCACAGTGGAGGGCGCGCAGCTTCTCCGTCAGCGCGTGGTGAAGCAGAAGAACAAGGAGATGCTCCAGCTCGTCTTCGACCAGACTCCGTTCTACGGCGAGATGGGTGGTGAGGTCGGTGACACCGGCTGCATCATCTCGGAGAGCGGCGAGCAGATCGCAATCCTCAACACCGTGAAGGAAAACGGTCTCACCGTACATATCGCAGAGAAGATGCCTTCTGACCCTAGCGAGAGCTTCACCCTCGTGGTAGATGCTGAGCGCAGGCAGAAGATCGCGAACAACCATAGCTGTACCCACCTTCTCGACGGCGTCCTCCGCGACGTCCTCGGAACACATGTGGAGCAGAAGGGTTCATACGTCTGCGACAACTACTTCCGTTTCGACTTCAGCCACTTCGAGAAGCTCACCGACGCACAGATCCGCGAGATCGAGCACAAGGTGAACGCCATCATCCGTGAGAACCTCCCTCTCGAGGAGAAGCGCGACGCTACCATGGAAGAGGCCAAGGAGATGGGCGCAATCGCACTCTTCGGAGAGAAGTACGGCGACCGTGTCCGCGTCGTGAAGTTCGGCAGGAGCATCGAGCTCTGTGGTGGTTGCCACACCGATGCAACCGGCAAGATCGGTTACTTCCAGATCACCGGCGAGTCTGCAATCGCTGCCGGTATCCGTCGTATCGAGGCTGTGACCGGATTCGCAGCAGAGATGCATTCTGAGGCTGCTCAGGAGGCACTCCGCACCGCAAAGGCTTTCTTCAACAACGTACCGGACCTCGCTGGTGCAATCCAGAAGCTCATCAACGAGAACTCAGAATACAAGAAGCAGGCAGAGGCATTCGCAAAGCAGAAGGCCGCAGAGCTTGCCAAGGAGCTCAGCTCAATGGCTAAGGAGATCAACGGAATCAACGTCATCTCTATCAGCAGCGCTCTCTCATTCGAGCCTACCATGCTCAGGGATGCTGCCGCCAACCTCCAGAAGGAGCTCAAGAACACTGCACTCGCTGCAGCCATCGAGTCTGAGGGCAAGCCACAGCTCGTACTCATGTACTCGGCTGACCTCGTAGCAGCAGGCAAGAACGCTGGCAAGGACATCCGTGACGCAGCCAAGTTCATCCAGGGCGGTGGCGGCGGACAGCCTGGTCTCGCAACTGCCGGCGGTAGGAACTGCGACGGACTCAAGGACGCACTTGACGCTCTCGTTGCAGCTGCGACAAAATAAGTCCGACACTGAATGAAGAAGCTGGACCAGTTCATACTGAAGACGTTCATAGGACCGTTCGTTGCGATCCTCTTTGTCGTCGTGTTCATCCTGATGATGCAGTTCCTATGGCTGTACATCGATGAGCTGGTCGGAAAGGGTCTCGGCTTCAGGGTAATCATCGAATTCATGGGATGGGGATGCGCGACGCTGCTGCCTCTGGCACTGCCTCTCGCAACCCTCCTCTCTTCGATGATGACCATGGGAAACCTCGGAGAGAACAATGAGCTGCTCGCCATCAAGGCTGCAGGCATCTCCCTCCAGAGGATCATGTTCCCGCTTACTCTCGTATCCGTCCTCATCGCGATAGGAACCTTCTTCGCGACGAACAACCTCGTGCCTATAGCCTATAACGAGATCTACACGCTCAGGGACGACATCCTGCGCACCAAGAACGAGATCAAGATTCCGGAAGGCACTTTCTATGACGGTATCGAAGGCTATATTCTCCGAATCGACGACAGGGATGCCGAAACAGGAATGATGCACGGCGTGATGGTCTATGACCACACCGGCAGCAAGGGTAACGTCAGCCTCACCATCGCCGATTCAGCGCTCATGGCCATGTCCCCGGACAAGAGCTTCCTCACCTTCTCCATGTATAATGGAACCAACTATGAGGAGACCAACAACCGCAGATACAGGGACACGACCCTCCAGCTCCAGCAGATCGACTTCAAGCTTCAGGAGATGGTCATCCCTCTGGAGAACTACGCATTCAAGAAGTCCGAGAGCGGAAGGTTCAGCGACGAGGTCAAGACCATGCCGCTCAGCCAGCTCTACGTCGTGAAGGATTCGCTCACCTTGCTCTACAACAAGATGTACGATTCCCAGATGGACGAGTTCAGGACAGGCCGTCGCCTCAGGTACAACGACCAGCTCGATTCCGCCAACCACAGGGAATACAAGGCCATGTTCGCACCGGAAGACCTCATGGTGTGGAAGGACCTGCAGGAGGAGCGCAACGCCTACAGCAACGCCATTTCAGCTGCAGACGAGCTCCAGAACACGCTCGAGGGCTATTCACGTGACGCCATCCAGTACATCTGGGTGCTCAGACGTGCGGACGAGAACATCCTCAAGAAGTTCGCCGGCGCCCTCGCCTGCTTCATATTCTTCTTCATCGGCGCACCTCTCGGCGCGCTCATCCGCAAGGGCGGTCTCGGAACTCCGGCCATCGTCTCGGTGCTCTTCTTCGTGCTGTACTGGGTTGTCGACGTTTCCGGAACCAAGCTTGCCCGAGACGGAGCCGTGGGCAGCTTCACGGGTGCATTCATATCCGTCATAGTACTGGCTCCGATAGGCTTATTCCTGACATGGAAGGCCATCAACGATTCGCCTCTGTTCAACATGGACAGCTTCAAGGCATTCTTCAGAAAGATTAAGAGAAAAGTCATGTCAGTTTTCCACAAGACTCAGATCGTATACATGGGTACACCGGAGTTCGCGGTTGCCCCTCTCGACGCACTTATCCAGCAGGGATATCACATTGCGGCTGTCGTTACAGTACCGGACAAGGCTTCAGGCCGTGGTCTGAAGGTCAATGAGAGCGCCGTGAAGAAATACGCCGTGGAACACGGCATTCCTGTATACCAGCCAGAGAAACTCAAGGACCCGGAGTTCGTCGACGCGATGAAGGCCCTCAAGCCAGACCTCTTCGTGGTCGTAGCCTTCAGGATGCTGCCTAAGGTCGTATGGGAGATTCCGACTCTCGGTACCTTCAACCTCCACGCTGCCCTCCTCCCTCAGTACCGTGGTGCCGCCCCTATAAACTGGGCAGTCATCAACGGTGACCATGTGACCGGCGTCACTACCTTCTTCATCGACGAGGGAATCGACACGGGTAACATCATGATGCGCGAGCAGATCATAATAGAGAAGACCGACAACGCCGGTGATGTACATGACAAGCTCATGGAACTCGGTTCCAAGGTTGTCGTCCAGACAGTCGAAGGCATCATCGAGGGCCATATCGAGAACCGCGTCCAGAAGTCGTTCATCCAGGGCGACGAGGTACTCAAGCCTGCTCCTAAGCTTACCCGCGAGCTCTGCCACATCGACTGGAATGCCCGCAGTAAGGACATCTATAACCTCATCAGGGGTCTCAGCCCATATCCTGCAGCTTTCACTGAAGTCTACAAGGAAGGCACAGAGCCTATCCAGATGAAGATATACTCGGCAGAGCGCATGGACGCTGCCCAGACCGCCGCTCTTGCAAGCCTCAGCGGCTTCGAGGGCGAGGGCCAGCTCGCTCCGGGCACCGTACTCTGTGACGGCAAGAACACCCTCGCGATCACCACCGCAGACGGAGCCATCTCGATCAAGGAGCTCCAGATCAGCGGTAAGAAGAGAATGGACACCAAGTCCTTCCTCCTCGGCTTCAGGGAGCCTTGCAGCTACAAGACCACCCAGGGTACATCAGTCGAGTTCATCAGAAGGACACACGCCCCTAAGGTATAATGCCGATGAAGACCATCACCATCATAGGAAACGGGGAATATCCTCGTCAGCCATATCCGCTCTGGCTCATCGACAGCGCGGATTTCCTCATCTGCTGCGACGGAGCATTCACAAGGTGGCTCAGGCGCAAGCATGTCGGCCGTCAGCTTCCTGACATCGTGATTGGCGACATGGATTCACTTTCCGCATCGGTACGTGAGCGCTATTCTGACCGCATCATCCACGAGACAGAGCAGGACGACAATGACCAGACAAAGGCCATCAAGTACCTCCTCCAGCGTTTCCCGGACGAGGAACTCGAGATTCACATCGTGGGCGCTACCGGCATGCGTGAAGACCATACCATAGGCAACGTTTCCCTCCTGATGGAGTATGAGCGCAGATTCGGGTTTTCGAAACGAGGCATCACCTGCGACATAGTCTCTGACTACTCTACCATCTTTGCGATCACCGACAGCTGCAGCTTTGACTGCGGTGTCGGCAGGGCCGTATCCGTCCTTACTCCCGACAACAGCCTTAAGATCAAGTCTCAGGGCCTCATGTGGCCGACTGACGACGTCGTATTCGACAACTGGTGGAAGGCCACCCTCAACCGCGCCTCCGCCGACACCGTCACCCTCACCTTCTCCCATCCTTCCTACGCTCTGATCATCCTCAGCTGACGCATGTCGATTCTTTGAGTTCGCAGCGGCAGTGGAGGAGGCACGGGCTCTCGGAGGTGTGCCACCTCCACTGCCGACGCCAAAAAAAATAAAAGAGTCCGAAAAGAAGCAAAAAAAGAGTCCGACCATTTCTGGCCGGACTCTTTGGGATATGTAAGTCAGAAACTATTTCTGCGGAGCGACGATACCCAACTTCTCGAGAAGAGCGCGTGGCTCAGGATCGTGACCACGGAAGTTGCGATAGAGGACAGCCTCGTCGTCAGAGCTACCCTTGCTGAGGATGTTCCTGCGGAACGAAGCGGCAACCTCCTTGTTGAAGATGCCTTTCTCTGCGAAGAGAGAGAATGCATCAGCCTCGAGGACCTCAGCCCACTTGTATGAGTAGTAACCTGCTGAATAGCCACCGGTGAAGATATGACCGAATGAGGTGGATGTCGCACATGCAGGATCAGAGTAGATCACGTTAGAAGGTGCAAGGGCCTTCTTCTCGAAAGCGACCACGTCGAGGTCGGCTGGGAGCTCCTTGAGAGTATGCCAAGCCATGTCGATGATGCCGAACTGAAGCTGACGCACCTGGAGATAAGCAGCGAGGTAGTTCTTCGAAGCAACGATCTTGTCGATGAGCTCCTGAGGGATGGTCTCGCCGGTCTGATAATGCTTAGCGAAGGTATTGAGGTACTCTGGCTCGAACGCCCAGTTCTCCATGATCTGTGAAGGAAGCTCCACGAAGTCACGAGATACGCTGGTACCTGACTGTGAGCCATAGCGACCCTCTGCGAGCATGCCGTGAAGGGCATGGCCGAACTCATGGAGGAAGGTGGTGAGCTCATCATGGGTGATGAGCGAAGGTGCGGTTGCGGTAGGCTTGGTGAAGTTGGTCACGATGCTGATGAATGGACGGTACTCGACGCCATCAACGATGCTCTGACCGCGGAACTCTGTCATCCATGCGCCACCCCTCTTGCTTGCGCGAGGGAAGAAGTCTGCATAGAAGAGGGCGATGTGCTTGCCGTTCTCGTCCTTCACGTCGAACACCTTCACCTCCTTGTTGTAGCCAGGGATGTCAGGACGTGCCTCGAATGTGATGCCGTAGAGCCTGGTAGCAAGGCCGAGGACTGCGTCGATGCAGTTCTCGAGCTGGAAGTATGGCTTGAGCATCTCGTCATTGAGGTCGAAGTAGGCATCCTTGTACTTCTCATTCCAATATGCCCAGTCCCAAGGCCTGAGCTCGCTGTCCTGGAAGCCATGCTCCTTTGCGAATGCATAGATGTCAGCAACATCCTTCTTCGCTGCAGGGATCGAAGGCTCGAGAAGCTCGTCAAGGAAGTTCATGACGGTGGCGGTATTCTTCGCCATCCTATTCTCGGTAGCATAGTCTGCATAGGTCTCGTAGCCGAGAAGATTGGCAATCTTGATGCGGAGATCCACGATCTTCTTCACGTTCTCAAGGTTGTCGAACTCACCGCCAACCGCCTTGGTATTGTAGGCAC
The DNA here is from genome assembly GCF_056207615.1 of Candidatus Cryptobacteroides sp. Classification (NCBI taxonomy): domain Bacteria; kingdom Pseudomonadati; phylum Bacteroidota; class Bacteroidia; order Bacteroidales; genus Candidatus Cryptobacteroides; species Candidatus Cryptobacteroides sp. The sequence continues at coordinate 6,360 of NZ_JBAEER010000133.1, forward strand.
GGTAGATCTTCTCGCGAAGATCACGCTTCTCACTGTAGGTCATGAACGGAGAGTAGCTAGGCTGTGAAAGGTCATAAGCCCATCCCTGAAGGCCCTTCTCTGCTGCAGTGGAAGCACCCATATCGACGACGAATGAAGGAAGTCCGGCGAGGTCTGCCTCGTCAGTGATATTGAGGACGAACGCATTCGTAGCAGCGAGCACGTTCTTGCTGTACTGGAGCTGCACCAGAGAGAGTTCCTCCTGATACTTTCCGTAGAGTTCCTTATCTGCGTCAGAAAGGTTTGCGCCGTTCCTTGCAAATGACTCGTAGGTATCCACGAGAAGCTTCATCTGGTCAGGCTCGAGACCGAGCTGGTCGCGCTTTGCGTATACTGCCTTGATTCTCTCGAAGAGCGGCTGGTTGAGCGACACGTACATCGAGCACTCGGTCATGAGTGGTGCTATCTCCTCAGCCACCTGATCCATCTCATCGTTGGTATCAGCCTCGTGGAGGTTGTAGAAGATGCTGGAAACATTATCGAGAGTCCTTCCTGACTGCTCGAGCGCGAGGATTGTGTTATTGAAATCAGGCTCTGCCTCATTAGCCACGATAGCGTCCACCTCTGCCTTGTACTCAGCGATTGCGGTCTGGAATGCAGGGATGTAATGCTTTGTCTGGATTTTGTCGAACTGCGGCGCGCCATAAGGAAGTGGCGATTCGACGAGAAGTGGATTGTTCTCCATTTTACAAGAAGTGATAAGCGCCATCATAGTGGCAGCTGCTGCTATAACTTTACGCATTGTATTGAAATTTTCAGGGCGCAAATTTAGTCAAACATTTGGAAATATTGCTCAACTTCTTGTCCGTTAAGCGATAGGTGATGTCGTAACAGGCACATTCCAGATGCCCTTTCACATGATAGCATGAGGTCATGATAGTAAGGTCAAGCCCCATAAGTGCAGCTTCGTTTCTGTCGATCGTGCTGACACCGAGCTTAACCAGGCCATCCAGGATCTCATAGTTACGGTCTATGGTTCCATGTATGCGATCCTTCAATATCCTGAGCTTACGGCGACGGCGGTAATGATACTTGTTCTTGCACTCCACACAGCAGAACTTCCTATCCGCACGGCCGTCCTCCATCAGAACGGGATCACCACACTCGAGGCATTGCTGCCCTTCGTTCTGTTCATAGCTGTCTCTCCTTCCCATATCAATCATCTTTCTCCATACAAATTTGGGAAAAGCATCTCTGTGTTTGCCCTCTTTCGGTTGAATATGGTCAGTCCACGGGTACAGGTTTTCAGTTTTTAACGGTCCACCAAGAAATACTGCCGATCCCGGAATTTTTCCGACGCATGCAGGAATTTATTCCGAGACCAGGATTTTCTTCATCTTCTCCGAAAAAGAGAAAAGCTGAATTCAGGCTATTGCAAGGCCGATTTAATATCAGTTCCTTTGCCTTAGTACCTACCGAAGACAGCGCGCATAAGGATGTGGGGAAGGATTAACAAAAGAGAGAACTTATGGAACAGTTGAACAAGATTGAACTGAGAGGAAACATTGGTAATGTAAGACTCTCACAGAACACAGAGAACAACGTAGTCAATTTTTCGGTGGCTACAACCTATGTCTACAAGGACAGGAACGGCGAGGCCGTGATCGAGACAACCTGGCACAACATCACAGCATGGAAGCTCAAGGGCATGCCTGACTTCGAATTCCTCACCCGAGGAACTCCGGTCCATGTCATCGGAAGGCTCAGGACCAACAGGTATACCGGATCGGACGGCATAGAAAGATATTCCTACGACGTGGTGGCGAACAGCATCGAGATTCTCGATGAACAGCTCACCATGCAGGCCGGATATTAAGCACACGACAGCCGGAGTCTCCGGCTGCTATTATCACATTTCTTGCTAGCACAAAAAAACAGGCCCCGTCGTGAGGACGCGGCCTGTCATTATATCGACATGTCAGATTCCGGGGGAAAATGGACTATGGCTTATTCTGCAACGGGCTATAGCTTATTCTGCGATGGCTTTCTTGGTCGGATCCTTGAAGAGGATGGCGAAGAGAATGCCCACCACGAGTGCGTATGCTGCGAAGATGTACCAGGTGAGCTGCCAGTTGCCGGCTGAGACCTCAGCGACATGGGCGGCAGCCTCGTCGAGGCCCTGCTCGAGTGCGGCAGCCTTGGCTGCAGCCTGTGGGTTATATACGAGAGCGTTCACTACCCTGCCGGCTGCCCAGGTACCGATAGAGGCACCGAGACCGTTGGTCATGAGCATGAAGAGGCCCTGGGCTGAAGAACGGATACTCTTGTCAGTATTCTCGTTCACGTAGAGGGAGCCTGAGATGTTGAAGAAGTCGAAAGCGACACCGTATACGATGCAGCTGAGGACGAAGAGCCAGAGGCCGCTCATGCCAGGGTTGCCGAGTCCGAAGAAGCCGAAGCGGAACACCCACGCGAACATGGCGATAAGCATCACGTTCTTGATTCCGAACTTCTTCATGCAGAATGGGATGAGAAGTATGCAGAGAGTCTCCGAAAGCTGGCTGAGGGAGATGAGTGCATTCGCGTTGCGTGCACCCCATGAGCCTGCGATTGCAGGATCGGCGCTATGCTGGAATGAGGTGATGAAGGTATTCGCATATCCGTTGGTGATCTGGAGAGAAGCACCGAGGAGCATCGAGAAGATGAAGAAGATTGCGAACTGCCTGTCCTTGAAGAGCTTGAATGCAGAAAGTCCGAGAGACTCTGCGAGAGACTGATCGCCTTCGCTCTTCGGCTTGCAAGGACAGTTCGGCATCGTGAGGGCATAAACGCAGAGCACTACGCCGAGGATTCCCGACACGAAGAACTGGTCATAGGAGTGCTGGAACTGCACGCCGTGGCCGTTCTTGACGAAGTTCACGAAGAGCATCGAGATGATGAAACCGACGGTACCGAACACGCGGATCGGAGGGAAAGCCTTGACTGTGTCCTTTCCTGCAGACTCGAGTGCATGATATGCTACCGAATTCGAGATGGCAATGGTAGGCATGAAGAACGCAACGCTCAGAAGGTAGAGGATATAGAACATCGAGAACTGGAAGCTTGCTGACGCCTGGTAAACGGTCGCCATCTTGCCAGGGAAATGCACGTCTGGAATCTCGATGAATGAACCGTTAGACATTGCATAGAATCCTGCTGCGAGCATGAAGAGACCTGCGAGGCCGTGGCAGAGAGAGAGTACTCTCTGTGCAGGCATCCATTTATCTGCCATGATACCCATGAGGGCTGGCATGAAGATGGAAACGAAGCCCTGGGTAGCGAAGAAAAGCCAGATCTGGGCACCGAGTCCCGCACTGGCAAGGAAGCTTCCCATTGAGGTGAGATATGCTCCCCAGACGGCGAACTCGATGAAGTTCATCACGATAAGACGGAGCGTAATGTTCGAATTCTTCATTCTTTACGGTTTTTAATGTTATTTCGATTGGTTATGGAGTGGCAAAGATAAGCGAAATCCGTCAAACTTTCTTATCTTTGAAGATTGAAATAATCGCGAATACACCATGACATTCGAATTGACCGCAAAAGACCCCAACAGCTCCGCCAGATGCGGAATACTGACCACGGACCACGGCCAGATAGAGACCCCTATCTTCATGCCTGTCGGCACCGTCGGATCGGTTAAGGGAGTGTACCATCGCGACCTCAAGGAAGACATAAAGGCCGAGATCATACTCGGCAACACATACCACCTCTACCTGCGTCCGGGACTCGACCTGCTCAAGAAGGTCGGCGGACTCCACAAGTTCGAGTCCTGGGACCGTCCTATCCTCACCGACAGCGGCGGATTCCAGGTATTCTCGCTGACCGGCATACGCAAGATCACTCCTGAAGGATGTACCTTCCAGAGCCACATCGACGGCTCGAGACACACCTTCACCCCGGAGAACAACGTGGACACCCAGAGAGCCATCGGTGCCGACATCATCATGGCCTTCGACGAGTGCTGCCCGGGAGACGCGGACTACAACTACGCCAAGAAATCGCTCAAGCTCACCCAGAACTGGCTCGAGCGTTTCTCGAAGCGCTTCCATGAGACCGAGCCACTCTACGACTACAGCCAGGCCTTCCTCCCTATCATCCAGGGTTGCGTCTACCCTGCACTACGCGTGGAGGCGGCAGAGCATGCGCTCGAATACGCCGATGCAGCAATCGCTATCGGAGGACTTGCCGTCGGTGAGCCGACCGAGCAGATGTACGAGATGATAGAGACCCTCAACCCCGTCATCCCGCAGGACAAGGCACGCTACCTGATGGGAGTGGGCACTCCTGCGAACCTCCTCGAGGCCATCGCAAGGGGCATCGACATGTTCGACTGCGTGATGCCTACCCGCAACGGCCGCAACGGCATGCTCTTCACCTGGGACGGTATCATGAACATGAGAAACAAGAAGTGGGCAGACGACTTCAGCGAGCTCGACCCTAAGGGAAGCTCATTCGTTGACCACACCTACAGCAAGGCTTACGTGCGTCACCTCTTCATCGCAGGAGAGATGTTCGCCGCGCAGATAGCAAGCGAGCACAACCTCGCCTTCTACCTCGACCTGGTCCGTGAGGCACGCAAGCATATCAAGGCCGGAGACTTCGCACAGTGGAAGGAAGTGACCGTAAAGAGAATATCCCAGAGACTCTAGACCATGATAGACCTCAGACCGAAGATATTGGACAAGTACATAGTGAAGAAGTTCATCTCGACCTTCTTCGTATCGCTTATCCTTATCATCGGCATCGTCATCATATTCGACATCAGCGAGAAGATCGACGACTTCGTGTCCAACTCAGCACCGCTGAGGGCCATCGTCGTCGACTACTACCTCAACTTCGTCCCTTATTTCATGAACATGTTCAGTCCCCTGTTCGTGTTCATCACCGTCATATTCTTCACCTCGAAGCTCGCAGCCAACACCGAGATCGTGGCCATACTCTCCTGCGGCATCAGCTACCACAGGATGATGGTCCCGTACATATTCTCCGCCTTCATCATCTTCGTCATATCCCTCTGCCTCAACCTTTGGGTGATTCCGAGGGCCAACGCGACCCGAATCCCTTTCGAGCAGCAATATGTCAGCGGCTCGCAGTCATTCACCACAAGGGATGTCCACTACCAGACCTCACCGGGCCAGTTCATCTACGTGGAGTCCTTCAGCAGTTGGAACAACACTGCTTACAAGATGACCATCGAGCAGATCGAGGACAACAAACTCGTATCGAAGCTCTCTGCGGAAACCGCGGTATATGACAGCACCAAGTGCTGCTGGACAATGAAGAACTATTTCATCCGCGACTACGGCGAGAATCTCGACGACACGATCACCAGCGGTGAGCAGATCGACACCGTACTCAACCTCGAGGTTGCCGACTTCTACAGGGACAAGAAGACAGTCTCCACCCTGCCTCAGCAGAAGCTCAACGAACTGATCGAGACCCAGAAGCTCAGGGGCGACGCGAACGTGCGCCAGACCTTGATCGAGAAACATACGAGAATCGCGCTTCCGTTCTCGGCATTCATCCTCACCATCATGGGAGTATCCCTCTCGTCCAAGAAGAAGAGAGGAGGAATCGGATGGAACATCGGAATCGGAATCGCGCTCGCCTTCACCTACATCCTCTTCCTGAAATTCAGTGAGATGTTCGTGTATGCCGGAGGAATGTCACCGGGAATGGCGCTATGGATACCAAACATCGTGTACACCTTCGTAGCCGCCTTCCTTTATAAGATAGCACCTAAGTAAATTAATCAACTACCTATGTTACGTAAAATCCGCATCGTCCTCGCAGCCCTTTTCTGGGTAGGAGTGACCGCCCTGTTCCTTGATTTCACAGGAACATTGCATGCGTGGCTCGGATGGATGGCGAAGGTCCAGTTCCTTCCTGCCGTCCTTGCCCTCAACTTCGGAGTCATCGTAGCCCTCGTCCTTCTCACCCTCGTGTGCGGACGTGTCTACTGCTCCGTCATCTGCCCGATGGGAGTATTCCAGGACATCGTTTCCTGGATCCACGGTAAGGGCAAGAAGAAAAACCGCTACCGCTTCAGCTATTCGCCTGCAAAGAGCTGGCTCCGCTACGGAATGCTCGGTCTTCTGATTGTCGCAATCGTGGCAGGACTCGGCAGCCTTGTCGCCCTCCTTGCACCATACAGTGCATACGGACGCATCGTCAGCAACATCTTCGCACCTGTGTACGGATGGGGCAACAACCTCCTTGCCCTGATCGACGCTCACTTCGACAGCTATAACTTCTACACCAAGGAAGTATGGCTCAGGAGCCTCCCGACCTTCATCATCGCGCTCGTGACCCTCGTGGCAGTGGTCATCCTCGCGTGGAAGAACGGACGTACCTATTGCAATACCATCTGTCCTGTAGGAACCACCCTCGGACTCATCTCGAAGTTCTCTCTCTTCGGACCGGTAATCAACGAGAGCAAGTGCGTGAACTGCGGCCTCTGCGGCAAGCAGTGCAAGGCATCCTGCATCGACACCAAGAACCACGAGATCGACTACAGCCGCTGCGTGGACTGCATGAACTGCATCGAGTCATGTAAGTCTAAGGCCATCAGCTACAGCTTCCGCTACGGCAAGAAGAACAACGAGCCCGCTCCCGCAAAGGCAGAGAAGGCAGGCGCAGCAGACGCTGGACGCCGCGCTTTCATGATGGGTTCAGCAATCGCACTCGGCACGGCAGCAGCAAAGGCACAGGACATGAAGGTCGACGGTGGTCTCGCAGCAGTCACCGGCAAGATCATCCCTGAGACGGAGACACACATCGTCCCTGCAGGCGCTACCGGACTCAAGCACCTCGCACAGCACTGCACCGGATGTCAGCTCTGCGTGAGCGTGTGTCCTAACAACGTCCTCCGTCCTTCGACTTCCCTCAAGAGCCTCATGCAGCCTGAGATGTCGTACGAGCGTGGCTATTGCCGCCCTGAGTGTACCAAGTGCTCGGAGGTCTGCCCTGCCGGCGCCATCGTGAAGATCACTCCTGAGGAGAAGACCGCCATCCAGGTAGGTCATGCAGAGGTCGACCTCTTCCTCTGCCTCGCAAGCACCGAGGAGGTGAACTGCGGCAACTGCGCACGTCACTGCCCTGCCGGCGCCATCAAGATGGTCAAGGAAGAAGGCTCAGACGTAAGGATTCCAAGCGTGAACCCAGAGCGTTGCATCGGTTGTGGAGCGTGTGAATATGTATGTCCTGCACGCCCTCTCTCAGCAATCCATGTAGAAGGACATGAAGTACACAGAAGCATCTAGTACTATGGACAGAAGAGATTTCATCAAGAGCGCAGGCGCCGGAGCAGCGGCTTTCGGCCTTGCAGCATGTACCAATAACAAGAGCGTCACCGCCGACACCAAGCTCGGCGAGATGACCTACCGTACCAACCCTAATACCGGAGACAAGTGCAGTCTCCTCGGTTATGGAACCATGCGTTGGCAGATGATCAAGGATGCCGACGGAAAGGACATCATCGACCAGGACAGCGTCAACGAGCTCGTAGACCGCGCAATCGAGGCGGGTATCAACTACTTCGACTCGTCACCTGTATATCTTCAGGGCCAGAGCGAGCAGGCTACAGGCCTCGCACTCGCAAGGCACCCTCGCAACAGCTATTATATCGCGACCAAGCTCTCGAACTTCAGCAACTGGACCAGGGAGAACTCCATCCTCATGTACAAGAAGTCGCTCGAGAACTTCCATACCGACTATCTCGACTACTACCTCCTCCACTCGATCAGCGGCGAGGCCGTGTTCAAGCAGAGGTTTGTCGACAACGGAATGATGGAATATCTCCTCGAGGAGCGCAAGGCCGGAAGAATCCGCAATCTCGGTTTCTCTTTCCACGGTCCTGCTTCCGGATTCGACGAGATGCTGAAATATCATGAGCAGTACCACTGGGACTTCGTACAGATCCAGATGAACTATTCCGACTGGACCCACCAGACCCGTGAGGCAAAGGCCAAATACATGTACGAGGAGCTCACCAAGCGTGGCATTCCTGTGGTGATCATGGAGCCTCTTCTCGGAGGTGCGCTCGCTACCGTTCCTGACGCAATCGCAGAGCGCTTCATGGAGCGTGAGCCAGGCAGGAGCATCGCATCATGGGCTTTCCGTTTCTGCGGTACCCATCCTAACGTGCTCGTGACCCTTTCAGGTATGACCTATAGGGAGCACCTCGAGGACAACCTCAAGAGCTTCTGCCCTCTCGTGCCTCTTACCGACGAGGAACTCGACTTCCTCGAGTCACAGGCCAGCCTCATGAAGGAGTACCCTACCATCAGCTGTACCGGTTGCAAGTACTGCATGCCTTGTCCTTACGGTATCGACATCCCTACCATCTTCGCACACTACAACAAGTGCGTGAACGAGGGTAACGTCGTGGATCTCGAGAACGCGACCCCTGAGCAGAAGGAGTTCCGCAAGGCTCGCCGCGCTTACCTCATCAGCTATGACCGCACCCTCGAGAAGGTACGTCAGGCAGACCACTGCGTAGGCTGCGAGGAGTGTATGTCACACTGCCCACAGCATATCAGGATCCCACGCGAGCTGCAGAGGATCGACAGGTATGTGAATAATCTCAAGAAGACTTTCTAGAAGGAATAGCCCAGACCGAAGGACAGGTTGTTCTTCAACGGGCTTCCTTCCTTTGCGATGTAGTACATCGCATCGATATGGATATCTGCGATACGCAGAGTAAGACCCGCGGCGCCGAAGCTTGGCATGACTGAGCTCTCGGCGCCGTAGTGGTATCCGAGTCGCGCAGTGATGAACTTGAACGAATATGCAGCACCCATCGAGAGGCAGAACGGATTGTTCACGACAGCCTTGTCCTCGATGAAGTAATAGTCGCCACGAACCTCCGCCTCGATGCCGTGAGCGCCCCAGAGGACGGTCTCATATCCGGCCGCGAAGCTGAGTGATGACGGGATGTTCCAGCGCCTGCCTGCAAGGTCCTTCACGCGGCCTCCGAGGCTGTTGAATCCGACGGTAGCCTTGATTCCCTTGTATTCACCCATGAAGAAGACGTCAGCAGCCACAGTGCCCTGGCGCACGTCGGTGAAGAGTTTCTGAGCCACATACTTCACGTTCGCACCCACTGAGACCCACTCCACGAAGCGATATGCAGCACCAAGGTTGAACTGATAGTCCATAGGACGGAACTGTCCCGCCTCGCTGCCGAAATCGTCGGTAAGTTCCATGGTCCTGCCCATACCGAGAGTCGCTCCGGCAGTGATACCTACCTTTTCACCAATCTTGTATGATCCGCCGAGGTTGATGTAGTTGCTGGACGATGGACGCCATGTATTGTATGATACGGCAAAGTCCGCAGTCCTGTGCGCGAACGGAACGGCGGCAGGATTATAGTACGAAGCCCATGCGGACGAGGTCGTAGATAGAAGGCCTGCGCCTCCCATGGCCTCTGCAACCGGGCTGTGGCCGATGCGGGAGAATGCAAGCGCCGCCTCGGAAGTGGCGGCTACCCTGAGGTCCGTTGTCTGTGCGAATGCCGCGCTGCTGAGCATGACGGCAAAGAGGATGATGATTGACCTTTTCATGCTAGAGCTTGATTATGCTGTGAGTATAAGTCTCGCCATTGATCCTGACGACGACGTTGTATTTGCCGGAAGCAAAGTCGGTCATGTCCACGACCGCTGGCTTGAAGACGCTTGAGAGAAGGGTGCTGGACCACGCGAGGGAACCGCTCTGGTTGTAGATGCGGATGTCTGTCTCCGCCTCCTTGCCCGAGCATACATTTAGAAGGTAGCGTCCCTCGTCGTTCGGTCTTACGGGGTTCGGATAGACGCTGGCACCGCTGTCCTTCTTTGCGCAGAGCACCGCGAAAGGAAGGTCGGCGCTGAGCCCGTCACCATCGGTAGCCGTGATGACGATGTCGGTCCTGCCGTAGTTGTAAAGCTTGCCGTTGAGCGTACTGCCCTCTATCTTGAGATCCACGAGTCCCTTCGTGTTCATGCTCACCGAATAGCTGAGCGCATCACCGTCCGGATCGGAGAAATGCTCATCCATCGCAATGGTGAAAGTATCCCCTGTTCCTTCGAAGTACATGCTCTCCACGGCCGAAGTCACGACAGGGGCATGGGCATCGGAAGGAAGGTCGCTCCTTGTTTCGGTAGAGACGCCTCCGTGTGCTACAGAATCAGGCACATAGGCCTTCGTACATGAGAAAATGGACACCGCTGCCGCCAGCAGGGATGCCACCGTGAGATAGAATCTTGACATAGCTTTACCCTCCATACGAACAAATATATGAAAAAGGAGGCTGATTTGCATCAGCCTCCTTCAAGAAATTATTCAGACTTGATTAGTCGTCAAGTTCGAATCCGGTGTAACGCCAACCTGAAACCTTGTAGCAAACGCCACCAAAATATTCAGGATAGCTGACGCCTGGCATATCGTCTGGATCGATTTCGTCATCGTCGAAATTGACAAAGAACTCGATGTAGTCTGCCGGCATGTCGCTTGGGGTCTTGATTCCATCCTTTACGATCTTACCACCCCAAAGGCTTACGCCGCAAGGATAAGTCTCGTTTTCAAGCACCTCTGACTCTGAAGCACCGAAGGTAAGGCCACTTACGTTGCAAGGGACCTGAACCTTGTAAGCCCAGAAATTTTCGAGGTCGTCAACATAGAGGACATTGTCCTTGTTCGATGCAGTATTATAAGTGAGGAGGAGGCTCCTGCCACCATTGAAGTCTGGGTAGACTACCTCACCATTCTCATCAACGATGTCAACCTGAACATACCACTGGCCTGCCAGTGCCTCTGTTGCAGTCGAACCTGGCTGATCCTTATGCTGGCATGATGAAAGAATCACACATGCACAGATTGACAGTAAATATAAAATCTTCTTCATTGTTCAACACTTATTTAGACATTGTAACATAGAACTGCATGCCTGAGACATACTGAGCCATATAGGTGATAGTTCCGTCCTCGAACTTTCCATCTGCCCAGTCAACAAGGCTGTCGCCCCAACCAGCAATATAGCTGTCAAGGAGATCGATGTTGCCATCCTCGTCGATTTCGACATAACCTTCCATCATATAGCTTGCGCCGTAGCCTGCCCTCTGGCAATACCAACCGCCGAGGAGGTCGTCAACATAGTATACGCCGTCACCTTCACCGATTAAGAGAATCTCGAAATCGCTGCCGTAAGCAGTCTTGGCGCCATTGTAAAGACGATAGCTTGATGGATCAGTATAGTAGAAGCCCTCGATAGGATCGTTAGGGTCAAGTACGACAACAGTACGGTTTGCTCTAGAAGAGAAACCATCTGAATTTACGATGCTATAAGAAACGGAATAGACTCCGGACTTCTGGCTGTTGACGTTTGATTCAACCTTCACCTGATCGGTCACATCCTCACCGTTGAGAGTAGCAACAAAACCTGGCTCCTCGTATGAAGAACCCTTGTCAAGAATAATACGAGAATCTCCGGCAAGCTCGAGAACAGGATAGTAGGTAATCCTGGTCTTATCAGCAGACTCCTTTGTACAGCTGGCAGAAAGGATCATCGCAACAACTGCGGATGCTAAGTATATAAACTTTTTCATTGTCATTGCACTTTAATTATTTAGCCCAGAAGATAGGAACTGTGTAACCAGGGAACTCCGGAGCATTAGAGTTACGTGAAGAAGAGCTCTCCGCGTAAGGGAAACGCTGAAGGAGGTTATTGCTTCCCACAGGACCGAACACCTTGAAAGGAGTGTAAAGATGGTTTGCGACATACTTGTCACCGTTTACTGCACCACCTTCCTTGTAGATATCGTCACCGGTAACGGTTCCGAAAGAAGGGAACTTGAGACGGCGAACCTCGCAGTAAGCCTCGAATGGGTTTACGCCTGAGAGTGCAACCCACTTGGCAACGCCGATGCACTCCTTGTAGTTCTGAGCATTGTATGGGTTACGCTCGAGATACTCGTCAGCGCCCTCAACACCGGCAGCATCGAATGATGCATTGATAGCATCAGCATAGTAACCAGCTGCATCGCCGCCGAACTTTGCTGCATACTCGGCAAGGAGGAAGTATACCTCGGATACTGAAAGAAGAGATACCGGCATGTCATAGCTTGCTACCGGACGGCACCAGTGACCTGTAGTATTGTATGGAGCAGCTGCGGTAGAAAGGTTGGTACCAGATACGCCACCATCATACTTACCCTCATTGTTTGCATTGAAGAATGCTGCGAGACGTGGGTCAGTGTAGACGATGTTACCTTCGCTATCCTTCACCTGCATTGAGCCGACGAGAGCGATGTTGGCAATAACGTTGATCTGGGTTGAACCACCGAGGGTAGAGAACTCCTCACCATAGAATGGGCTTTCCTTACCGGCAGCCTTCTCCCAGCAACCAGCGAACTCGACATCAGAATCAATGAAGTTGTTCTCTGCAACG
>NZ_JBAEER010000134.1:0-16337 GCF_056207615.1 Candidatus Cryptobacteroides sp.
ATCCTCATCCTTGACGAGGCGACCTCAGCACTTGACACCGAGTCCGAGAGGCTCGTCCAGGAGGCTCTCGACCGTCTCACCACCGACAGGACCACGATTGCCATCGCTCACCGTCTCTCGACCATCCGCAACGCGGACGAGATCTGCGTGATGCACGAAGGAAAGATCGTGGAAAGAGGCCGTCATGAGGAACTCCTCGCCCTGGGCGGCTATTACAAGAAACTTAACGACATGCAGGCTCTCTGATGAAAGTAAAAGCTATTTTGACTGCCCTGGCATTGATGCTGGGTTATGCTGCGTCCGCACAGACGGGACCTTCCGCGTGGAAGGAGGTCTGCGACTCTGCGCAGGTGATCATGAAGGAAAAGACAGGAGTCACTGTCGATGTAAAGCTGCGTTCTGCGCTCAAGAAAGGAGACAGCGTCGAGCTCTATTTCACCGAGAGACTCAAGGACTATCCTTGGAAGAAGGATGACGTGAAGTGGTTCAGGCAGCTGCTCAGTGACATGACTCCGGAGTATTGCAAAGGTCTCAAGATAGGCATCATCTACGCGAAGGCACAGCAGATCGAGGAGCTTGCAGGCGACCCTCTCGGAAACGACGGAGAACCATTCTCCAAGGCATTCCGCACCACTGACCGCAGGCATGACGCCAAGCCGCTGACATACAGGGAGGATATCCCTCAGTTCGACAAGGGCCTCTTCGGCAGGCACATCGCGCTCTGGCAGAGCCACGGATACTATTACAACAAGAAGAGCGACCGATGGATGTGGCAGAGGGCTCCCCTCTTCACCACCGTCGAGGATGTCTATACCCTCACCTACGTACTTCCTTTCCTTGCCCCTATGCTCGAGAACGCAGGAGCGAATGTGCTCATGCCTCGCGAAAGGGACTACAGCCGCTTCGAGACCATACTGAAGCCCGAGGGAAACCAATGGAAGGCTGAGATCAGCAAGCGCGGAAGGTATGCCGTGTACGTGAAGTACAAGAAGACTTCGACCAGCTCCGACAAGGCTGTCTACACCGTCGGGCACATGGGAGGAAAGACCTCCGTATGCGTCAACCAGAAGATAGGAGGCGGCGCGATGGTCTACATCGGCAGCTTCGACTTCGACCAGGGCAGCTACGAGATCACGCTCAGCAACGAGGGTAGCTCCGGCACCACGGTAGACGCCGGCCAGATAAAGATTGGCGGTGGCGTGGGTCCTTCCGGCAAGCCGCGCTATGTCGAAGGTGCAAAGTATTGGATGCAGCACACGGGCGTCGACCGCACCGTATGGGACCAGAACAACAGCGAGGACGACTACAGGGACGACTTCATGCTCCGCGGAGCATGGGTCAACTGGCTCAGCGCCGGGTCAGCCCTCCATCCGGGCAAGTACGTCCCACCCAAGGACGGAGACGGCAAGAAACCGGAGGACCGCTCCGGTCTTGCAATCCCGGTGGACCTCGCTTTCGGTTTCCATTCCGATGCAGGACTCACCCCTAACGACAGCATAGTCGGCACTCTCGCCATCTACACCCGTCTCAGCGAGAACAAGAGCGTCTTCCCTGACGGGGAGGACCGCGGCATCAACCGTCCTCTCACCGACATAGTCCAGACCCAGATAGTCGACGACATCCGTCAGCAGTGGAATCCGAAGTGGTCAAGGAGGGAAATATGGGACAAGTCATACAGCGAGTCCAGGACGCCTAACGTGCCGGCGATGCTCCTCGAGCTTCTCGCACACCAGAACTTCGAGGACATGAAATATGGCCTCGATCCGGCGTTCCGATTCACCGTCAGCAGGGCTGTCTACAAAGGAATACTGAAGTTCCTCAGCAACAGATATGGCTGTCCTTATGTGGTACAGCCACTCCCAGTCCATGGTTTCGCAGCAGAGATCAAGGACAAGAACACGGTCCGTCTCAGCTGGAAGGCAAGCGAGGATCCACTCGAGCCGACGGCGAAGGCTCAGAGCTACCGGCTCTACACCAGAGTCGATGACGGAGCCTTCGACGATGGAATCCCAGTGGACAGCAACGTCGTGGACGTGAAGCTCATCAACGGCCATGTCTACAGCTGGAAGGTAGTAGCAGTGAATGAGGGCGGATTCAGCTTCCCGTCCGAGGTCCTCGCTGCCGGAGTTCCATCCAGCGGTTCCCTCGAGCACAGCGTACTCGTCGTGAACAACTTCACAAGGGTCGGAGGTCCGGTATGGGTGGACACGGAGCATTATGCAGGATTCAACACCAACCTCGACGGAGGTGTCCCTTATATTTCCAACCCAGGCTACATCGGAGAGATGTATGAGTGGAGAAGGGACATGAAATGGAAGACCGACGACGATGCGGGATTCGGAGCTTCTTTCCTCGACCATGCAGGTACGCCGGTGGCAGGCAACACCTTCGATTTCGTCGCCACCCATGGAAAGGCCATTCTTGCATCGGGCCATGCATTCTGCTCCGCCAGCAGCGAATGGTTCGCCACCAGCTGCGAGAAAGCATGGGCAGTGGACCTCATCTGCGGGAAGCAGATGACGGTGAAGACCGGAACCGGCGGTGCTCCTAAATACACCGTATTCACCCAGTCCATCCAGGACAAGATCAGCTCCCTGACCCTCGCAGGAACGCATTTCCTCGTATCCGGAGCCAACATCGCGAAGGACGCGAGCGACAATTTCTGGCCTGTGGACATAGACCCTGCGTTCAAGAAGGCTACCGAGAAGTTCATGTCCAAGACTCTCGGCTACACACACATGTCCTCACACGGAACACGCAGCGCGAACGTCACCACGGACGGAGGTCGCAAATCTCCTGAGACCACGATGAAGATCAGAGATTTCCACTTCAACAACGTCCTATCCGAGGACAGATACTGCGTGGAGTCCGCAGATGCGATAGCACCGGCAGACAGCAAGGGACGCGGCTTCCTCAGATATGCGGACAGCGGCACCACAGCCGGCATCTGCTACAACCCTGGCAAGTACAAGACCGTCTGCCTTGGCTTCCCTATCGAGGTCATAACAGACGATGAGGCGATAAAAGAAATCATCGCCTCATCGATCAGGTATTTCGAAAGATAACTTTCTCGGATATCTTACTTCCAGTCGTAGAGCTTCTGGAAATAGGCCCTGAGCTCATCCCATTTGTAATAAGGTGCGATGTCAGTCTTGAGGCCTGGGAGAGTTATTTCCTTCTCGTTGTAAAGTATCTTGGCGATGACTTCGCCCTTCTTGTCCTTGTAGAAGATCATCTGGCAGTTGGTTGCCATAGGGATCTGCTGGAAGGCATACCATCCGTTCTTGTGGGCGTCAGCCACCTTGAAGCGCCTACCCTGGAGATCGTCGACACCGAGGAGAGCGAAGAGAGGAAGGATGGCAGTATCGTGACCGAAGCGAAGGTCGGCCGCCCTGTGGCTGCCGCTCTTCACTGCCTCGTCTGCCTTGTCCATGAAGTCCTTGAGAAGAGGACGTGCTGCCCAGCGTACGTTGTCGCCTGTCTCTATCGAAGCCGCCCACATCCTGTAGATGCTGTCGTTGCCAGAAGCCCAGAGGTACTCTATCTCCTCAGGAGTGAAGAACTCGCTGAAGATGTCTATGCCCATGAAGTCGATGAGCTGGCAGAAGCTGGCGGCAGAGAAGGCTGCCTTCACGAATGGCTCAGGGTTGCCGATCACAGCCATGGCCATAGGGAAATTGGTCACGAGAGGCCTCACGAACCTGGTGAAATCATATCCAGGGATGCCTGGAGCCGGCGCATAAGGAGGATCAGCAGCTGGCATCATTCCGCCGAAGAAAGGCATTCTTCCTCCCGGAGGAGGGCCAGGCATCTGAGGAGGCTCATTGCCCGGAGCGTACACGCGGAGACTTGGGTTGATGTATGACATGTAACGCTCGCCCGTGGTGAAGGTGAAGTCCTTGTCCGGGTAAGACTCCTTGAGACTGTATGCGAAATTTGTCATGCTGACTATGCAGCGCTGGCTGGTGCTGGCTACGCAGCTGACCTCCTCGCGGTCCTTAGCCTTGAACACCTCAGGATATCTTGCGGCCATCCTCGCCGCGATCTGCCTATGCTCCCTTGCGCCACGTGGAGTGAGCATGCCTTCCATTCCGACGTGCTCGTCCTGGATTGCAGTCACCTCCTGGAGAAGCTTCTTTCCCTGAGCGGTGAGAAGGTTGAGCGAATCGAGATGGGACAAGGTCCTGATCGCAGTCTTCGCGAAAGTGGAGTTCTGCTCATATCTCGAGCCATGGCGTCCGTAGTGAGTGATATAGAAAGGCTTGAAGCCCTTGGGAGCCGGGGTGTCCTGAATCTCACAGAACTCGTATGAATGCATATTGTTGGCAGCGCGATCCGGATTTTCCCTGAAGAGGGAAAGCACATCCTGGGCGCTCATGCTGACGCAGAGAGATAGTGCCAGCAAGGAGATAAGTACTTTCTTCATTGGCGTGTCATTAACTGGTTGTAACAAAAATAGGCATTATTTCTCATTATAGTCAACAGTTCTTTCTATTATCCTCATTATTGTTATCTTTGTAATAGACCAATCAACGTCTCGCCATGACAGCTAGAGAAGCCGAAATTCTTGAACTCATCAACAAGGAAGTGAAACCTGCACTCGGTTGTACCGAGCCGATCGCCGTCGCCCTCGCGGTAGCCAAGGCTGCAGAAATCCTCAGGGACGGACGCGGTAAGGATCCCGACCGCAAGGGACACATCTGCGACCATTGCGAGGCAAAGAACGCCAGCATCCTTGTGGAAGTCAGCGGCAACATTCTCAAGAACGGAATGGGAGTGGGTATCCCGGGCACGGGAATGGTCGGTCTGCACATCGCAGCTGCGCTCGGCTCCGTTTGCGGAAAGTCGTCATACGGTCTTGAGGTCCTCCATGACCTCGATGAGGAATCGATTGCCCAGGCGAAGGAGATGGTGGAGAAGGGAAAGGTCACGGTCAAGCTCGCCGACACTCCCCTCAAGCTTTTCGTAGAGGCCACGATAACCTGCGGTCCTCACTCCGCCTCTGCCCAAATCAAGAATGACCATGACAACATCACGGGAACATGGTTCGACCACTCGATTCTCAGCAGCAAGGAAGAGGTCAAGGGCGGCAGCGCAGAGGAGAAGACCACTCTCGATTACCATCTGACCGTCAAGGAGATATACGATTTCGCAAACAGCGTCGCATTCGAGGATATAAAGTTCATTCTCGCCTCGAGGGACATGAACCTTGCGCTCGCAAAGGAAGGCCTCCACGGAGACTATGGACTCAAGGTCGGAAAGACCCTCTGCAACCCTCTCTACTGTGAGGTATACGGCAAGGAATTCCTCACCTACGCGATGTCCATGACCGCGGCGGCTTCCGATGCCAGGATGGCAGGATGTACACTCCCTGCGATGAGCAATTCCGGATCGGGCAACCAGGGAATCACCGTCACTATGCCGGTCATCGCCTACTCGCTCAAATATGAGGTCAGCGAGGAGAAGCTCGCAAGGGCGCTCGTACTCGCCCACCTCGTCGCCATCCATATCAAGGGCTACCTCGGAAAGCTGTCGGCTCTCTGCGGCTGTGTCATCGCATCCACAGGCTCATCCTGCGGCATCGTGTACCTCAGAGGCGGCTCCTATGAGCAGGTCTGCTCGGCAATCAAGAACATGATAGGAAACATCACCGGAATGGTCTGCGACGGTGCTAAGGTCGGCTGTGCTCTCAAGGTGGCCAGCGGAGTCAGCAGCTCGCTCCAGGCAGCGGTGCTCGCGATAGACGGAACCTGCATCTCGTCAAACGACGGTATCATCGAGGACGACATCGAGAAGACTATCCAGAATCTCGGTCGAATCGGCTCTGTCGGAATGCAGAGCACTGACTCCATGATACTTGAAATCATGGTCTGCAAGTAAATTTCCCCAGAAAAGCGAGGATAATAAATATATTATATTTATCTTTGTGGCTCTATGAAAGAGTCGCAGAACGTATCATCTATAGTCCGAGTCCGAATCTAGGAGGGTTCTCCCTCCCAAATTCAGGAATCTCGATGCGACGTCCAGTCAACAAATCCTCTTCGAATTCCCATGTGACAATTGCAATTGACAATCGAGGTTTGTCTTGCCGTTAGGGCTGCTGTGTGCCATGGCCGATGAAGGTAAATTCAAGGAAAAAAGAAAGAAAAAGTTTACATAACATAATGGAAATCAATGTTTCAGTGGCTAACGAAAGCCACACCAAGTACGCCCAGGAGATCTGTGACGAGATCTACATTTCCTCTCAGGAGAGGAAGACTGGTATTGCCAAGCGTACGCCTGAGTACATCTGCGAGAAGATTCTCGCCGGCAAGGCTGTGATAGCGTTGTCGGAGGACGGCGAGTTCGCAGGATTCTCATACATCGAGTCATGGGGCGGCAAGAGCTTCGTCGCAAACTCCGGACTCATCGTACACCACAAGTTCAGAGGTCTCGGTCTCGCGAAGAGGATCAAGGAGCAGACTTTCCGTCTCTCACGCCAGCTCTTCCCTGACGCGAAGATCTTCAGCATCACCACTGGCGCGGCCGTGATGAAGATGAACTACGAGTTCGGATTCAGGCCTGTGCCGTTCAGCGAGCTCACTGACGACCCTGAGTTCTGGAAGGGTTGCAAGGGATGCCGTCATTTCGACATCCTCGAGAGCCACGACTACAAGATGTGCATCTGCACCGGTCTCCTCTACGACCCTAAGGAGCACATCGAGATCCACAATCCAGACAAGGACTAATCAGAAATATAAAGACACAAAGATATGAGCAAAAAGAAAGTAGTGGTCGCATTCAGCGGCGGACTCGATACATCCTACACCGTGATGTATCTTGCAAAGGAGAAAGGTTATGAGGTCTATGCAGCATGTGCAAACACCGGCGGTTTCAGCGCCGAGCAGCTCAAGGCCAACGAGGAGAATGCATACAAGCTCGGAGCAAAGCAGTACGTGACCCTCGACATCACCAAGGAGTACTACGAGAAGAGCATCAGGTACATGGTATACGGAAACGTCCTCAGGAACGGTACCTACCCTGTATCCGTATCTTCAGAGCGCATCTTCCAGGGCATCGCCATCGCACGCTATGCAAACGAGATCGGCGCTGATGCTATCGCGCACGGTTCTACCGGTGCCGGCAACGACCAGGTACGCTTCGACATGACCTTCCTCGTGATGTGCCCTAAGATGGAGATCATCACCCTCACCCGCGACAGCAACCTCAGCCGCAAGGAAGAGGTCGACTACCTCAACGCAAACGGCTATTTCGCTGACTTCACCAAGCTCAAGTACTCTTACAACGTAGGTATCTGGGGTACCTCTATCTGCGGTGGCGAGATTCTCGACTCGAAGCAGGGTCTTCCAGAGAGCGCATATCTCAAGCAGGTCGAGAAGACCGGCAGCGAGGTACTTTCCCTCGACTTCGTCAAGGGAGAGCTCAAGGGCGTGAACGGCACCAAGTATGAGGACAGCGTCGCTGCGATCCAGGCAGTCGAGAAGATCGGCGCAGCATACGGCATCGGCCGTGACATGCATGTCGGCGACACCATCATCGGTATCAAGGGCCGCGTAGGCTTCGAGGCAGCAGCTCCTATGCTCATCATCGGCGCACACAAGTTCCTCGAGAAGTTCACCCTCTCCAAGTGGCAGCAGTACTGGAAGGACCAGGTATCCAACTGGTATGGAATGTTCACCCACGAGAGCCAGTATCTCGAGCCAGTGATGCGTGACATCGAGGCTATGCTCACCGAGAGCCAGCGCAACGTGACCGGTACCGTGACCCTCGAGCTCCGTCCTTACGGATTCTCTACCATCGGCGTGGATTCCGAGAACGATCTCGTGAAGAGCAAGCTCGGCGAGTACGGCGAGGGTGCGAAGGGTTGGACCTCAGAGGAGGCAAAGGGATTCATCAAGATCACCTCGAACCCACTCCGCGTATACTACGGCAACCACAAGGACGAATTCACAGAATAATACAGGCATGATCAAGGCAGGTATCATAGGAGGCGCAGGCTACACTGCAGGAGAACTTCTCCGCATCCTCATCAACCATCCGGAGGTGGAGATCACTTTCGTACACAGTTCCAGCAACGCAGGCAACAAGCTCTATGACGTGCACGAGGGTCTCTTCGGCGACACTGAGCTCTGCTTCAGCGCCGAGTATGACCTCAACGCCGTGGACGTGCTCTTCCTCTGCTCGGCACATGGAAAGAGCGCAGAGTTCTGGAGCGAGAACGAGCGTCCCGCAGGCCTCAAGGTCGTGGACCTCGCGCAGGACTTCCGCGACGAGAGCGCAGGCTATGTCTACGGACTTCCCGAGCTCCAGAGGGAGAAGATACGCAAGGCCGACCTCATCGCCAACCCTGGCTGCTTCGCAACCGCGATCCAGCTTGCGATACTTCCACTCGCAGCTGCAGGGCTTCTCAAGGACGAGGTCGAGATCACTGCGATCACCGGATCTACCGGAGCAGGCGTGAAGCCAGGCGCGACTACCCACTTCAGTTGGAGAAACAACAACATCTCCGCATACAAGGTATTCGAGCACCAGCACCTCAAGGAGATAGGACGCAACGTCTGCAATCTCCAGAAGGACTTCGACAAGGCCCTCAACTTCGTGCCTGTCCGCGGTGACTTCGCAAGAGGCATTTTCGCGAGCGTATATACCAGCTGCGATCTCAGCACCGAGGAGGCAGTGACCCTCTACAAGAACTACTACGGCGACGCAGCGTTCACCTTCGTCTCAGACAAGGCTGTGGACCTCAAGCAGGTAGTCAATACAAACAAGTGCATTATCTCCCTCGCGAAGCACGGTGACAAGCTCGTGATAGCTTCAGTCATCGACAATCTTCTCAAGGGCGCTTCCGGCCAGGCTGTCCAGAACATGAACCTCATCTTCGGGCTTCCTGAGAACACCGGACTCAAACTGAAGGCATCCGCCTTCTAAAAAGACAGAAACATGAATCTTTTCGACGTATACTCACTCTTCGACGTGACCCCAGTGAAGGCCCAGGGCTGCAAGGTCTGGGACAAGGACGGTCAGGAATATCTTGACCTCTACGGCGGCCACGCAGTAATATCGGTAGGACACAGCCACCCTGCATACGTGGCCGCCCTCACCGACCAGCTCAATAAGATAGGATTCTACTCCAACAGCGTGCAGAACCCACTCCAGGTGGAGCTCGCCGAGAAGCTCGGCAAGGCATGCGGATACGAGGACTACACCCTTTTCCTCGACAACTCCGGCGCCGAGTCCAACGAGAACGCTGCGAAGCTCGCATCCTTCCACACCGGCAAGGACCGCATCGTAGCCTTCCGCAAGAGCTTCCACGGCCGCACCTCAGGTGCCGTCGCAATCACCGACAACCCTAACATCGTCTCACCTTTCAACGCGAACCACAAGGTGACCTTCTGTGACCTCAACGACGCAGAGCAGGTAGAGGCTGCGCTCAAGGGCGGCGACGTGGCTGGCGTCATCATCGAGGGAATCCAGGGATGCGGAGGAATCAACTGCCCTACCACCGAATTCATGCAGACCCTCGAGGCGCTCTGCAAGAAGTACGGCGCAGTCCTCATCCTCGACGAGGTACAGAGCGGCTACGGACGTACCGGCAAGTTCTTCGCACACCAGTGGTACGGCATCAAGCCAGGCATCATCACCATGGGCAAGGGTATCGCCAACGGCTTCCCTTGCGGAGGTATCCTCATCTCACCTGAGTTCAAGGCAGTCAAGGGCATGCTCGGAACCACCTTCGGAGGAAACTACCTCGCGATGGCAGCAGCAATCTCTGTCCTCGACATCATGGAGAAGGAGAATCTCATCGAGAACGCCCTCAAGGTAGGAGAATATATCAAGGCCAACATCCCTGCATCACCGAAGATCAAGGAAGTCCGCGGCCAGGGCCTCATGCTCGGAATCGAGTTCAACGAGGAAGTAGCCCCTATCCGCAAGGCCCTGCTCTTCGACAAGCACATCTTCACCGGAGTTGCCGGCAAGAACATGGTAAGGCTCCTCGCACCGCTCTGCCTCAGCATGGAGCAGGCGGAAACATTCATCTCAGCACTCAAGGAAATACTCGGATAAGGATATGAAGACATTCTTCCACGTATCAGACATAGGCGACCTCAAGGCAGCCCTCGAGGAAGCAAAGCAGGTAAAGGCGACTCCGTTCGCATGGAAGCACCTCGGCGAGAACAAGACCATCATGCTCGTGTTCTTCAACAGCAGCCTCCGCACACGCCTGAGCAGCCAGAAGGCCGCTCTCAACCTCGGAATGAACCCTATCGTGCTCAACATCGGCCAGGACAGCTGGAAGCTCGAGACAGAGCTCGGCGTAGTGATGGACGGTGACAAGTCGGAGCACCTTCGCGAGGCCATCCCTGTGATGGCAAGCTACTGCGACATCATCGGCGTACGTTCTTTCGCAGGTCTCAAGGACCGCGAATTCGACTATGCTGAGAGCATACTCCAGCAGTTCATCCAGTACAGCGGCAAGCCTGTGATCAGCCTCGAGTCCGCTACCGTACACCCAGGCCAGGCTTTCGCCCACCTTACCACCAACGAGGAATACAAGAACACCGCGAGGCCTAAGGCCGTCCTCACCTGGGCACCTCATCCTAAGGCTCTTCCTCAGGCAGTGCCGAACTCATTCGCAGAGTGGATGAACGCAGCCGACGTGGACTTCGTGATCACCCATCCTCACGGCTACGAGCTCGACCCTAAGTTCGCCGGCAATGCGAAGGTAGAGTACGACCAGATGAAGGCCTTCGAGGGCGCTGACTTCATCTACGCGAAGAACTGGAGCTGTCCGGGCGTGACCGATCCATCCAAGTACGGCGAGATTCTCAGCAAGGACATGGACTGGACCGTAGATGCAAAGCACATGGCTGTGACCAACAATGCATACTTCATGCACTGTCTCCCTGTCCGCAGGAACATGATCGTCTCTGACGAGGTGATCGACGCTCCTACCAGCCTCGTGATCCCTGAGGCTGCGAACCGCGTCGTCTCTATCCAGGTAGTGATGAAGAGAATGCTCGAAGAGCTCAACAAGTAAGATGATAAAGGTAACAAAGATAGGCGGCAACGTCGTTGACGACCAGCAGGCGCTCGAGAGCTTCTGCAAGGACTTCGCTGCGCTCGAGGGCCCGAAGGTGCTCGTGCATGGTGGCGGCGCTGTCGCGAACCACATTCAGAAGGCGCTCGGCCAGGAGCCGATCAAGATTGCAGGACGCCGCGTGACCGATGCCGAGACCCTCAAGGTCGTGACCATGGTCTACTCGGGTCTGTGCAACAAGAGCATCACCGCCCTCCTCCAGAAGTACGGTTGCAACGCGATCGGACTCAGCGGATGTGACGGCAACGTGATCTGCGCCAAGAAGCGTGCGCCGCTCATGATCGACGGCGAGCCAGTAGATTTCGGTTTCGTGGGCGACGTGACCGAGGACAGCGTGAATGCCGATTTCCTCAACTCGCTCATCGCACAGGGCATCACTCCGGTACTCTGCGCGATCAACCATGACGGCGAAGGCAATCTGCTCAACACCAATGCGGACACCATCGCTTCGTCGGTCGCCATCGCACTCGGCGCTGAGCTCGTATACTGCTTCGAGAAGGACGGCGTGCTGATGGACAAGGATGACAATTCAAGCATCATCCCGACCATCACCTACGACTCCTACATCGACCTCAAGGCCAAGGGCATCATCGCCGACGGCATGATCCCTAAGCTCGACAACGCTTTCAAGGCGATGAGCAAGGGCGCGGGCAATGTAACCATAAAGAACGCATCGAACCTTCTGAACGACACAGGAACGACCTTATGCAGGTAAGTGACTACACCGATCTTCTCCGCCGCATGGTGGCTACCCCTTCCCTCTCCTTCGAGGAGGAGAAGGTCAGGGATCTCATATCCGCCCAGCTCAGGGAATGGGGCATCGAGCACCGCGTGATGCGCAACAACATCGTCGCTCTGAAGAAGTGCTTCGACCCTGCGAAGAAGACCCTTGCGCTCGACGCGCATATCGACACCGTACCTGCGAACAAGGAATACAGCTTCGACCCGCACGACGCCGGAACAGATCCGGAGGTGGTGCGTGGACTCGGAAGCAACGACGACGGAGGAAGCGTCGTATCGATGATCGCGACCTTCCGCCATTTCTATGAGAAGGAGCTTCCGTTCAACCTCATGCTCGTCCTCACCTGCGAGGAGGAGCGTTCCGGAATGAACGGTGCGCGCTGGCTCTACGGAGAGGACGGTCCTTTCAAGGATACGGCCTGCGACCTTCCGGACCCATCATGGGTAATAGTCGGAGAGCCTACCCAGATGAGGGCGGCGACCAGCGAGCGCGGACTTCTCGTACTTGACTGCGAGGCCCAGGGCGTTGCCGGACATGCAGGCCGCGGCGAGGGCGTGAATGCACTCTACAAGGCCATGGACGACATAGCGATACTCCGCGACCACAGGTTTGCCAAGGTCTCTCCTATCATGGGAGCAGTCAGGATGACCGTCACCCAGGTAAATGCCGGAACCGTCCACAACGTAGTTCCGGACAGCTGCAAGTTCGTCGTGGACATACGCCCGACGGAGATGTACACCAACGAGGAGATAGTCGAGGAGCTTCAGGCTCTCATCCAGAGCAGCATCAAGCCTCGCAACCTTCTCAACAGATCATCGGCATCGAAGCCAGGCTCGACCCTCGTGAAGAATCTCGAGGCACTCGGAATCGAGACCTTCTCGTCCCCTACGACCTCCGACTGGATGAGGATAAGCTGCGATGCAATCAAGATGGGGCCTGGCGATTCTGCCCGCTCCCACAGAAAAGACGAATACGTACTCACAAGCGAGATAGCAGGCGCTATCGAGACATATATCAGATTCATAGAAAACTATGGCAACACTCTGGAGTAAAGGAACAGCGGCCACTGACGTGGTCGAGAACTTCACAGTCGGAAACGACAGGATACTTGACATGAAACTCGCGAAGTATGATGTCATCGGTTCGAAGGCACATATCAAGATGCTCGAGAGCATCGGCCTCCTCACGGCAGAGGAGCTCGAGGTCCTCACCGCAGCGCTTGACCGCATACTTGCGACCATCGAGAAGGGAGAATTCCGTCTCGAGGACGACGTCGAGGACATCCACTCACAGGTAGAGCTCCTGCTCACCCGCGAGCTCGGAGAGGTAGGTAAGAAGATCCATTCAGGGCGCTCACGCAACGACCAGGTGCTCGTGGACGTGAAGCTCTTCCTCAAGGACCAGATCCTCGAGGTCAGGGAAGAAGTCCTCACCCTCTTCAAGACCCTCCAGAGCCTCAGCGAGAAGTACAAGGAAGTGCTCCTCCCCGGATATACCCACGCCCAGATTGCGATGCCATCGTCATTCGGAATGTGGTTCGGTGCCTATGCTGAGAGCCTCATCGACGACATGCACATGCTCATGGGTGCGTACAGGGTCGTGGACAGCAATCCTCTCGGCTCCGCTGCCGGATACGGAAATTCCTTCCCGCTGAACAGGACCATGACCACCGAGCTCCTCGGATTCAGCGAGCTCAACTGGAACAGCGTGGCAGCACAGCTCAGCCGTGGAAAGTCAGAAAGATGCGTCGCATCGGCCATCGGCAGCGTCGCCCTCACCCTGAACAAGTTCGCGGCGGACTGCTGCATGTACATGAGCCAGAACTACGGATTCATCAAGTTCCCTGACTCTCTCACCACCGGTTCGAGCATCATGCCTCACAAGAAGAACCCTGACGTGTGGGAGATCATGCGCGGAAAGTGCAACAGGATCATGTCCGTGGAGAATGAGATCTCTCTCCTCGCCAGCAACATGGCACATGGATATCATCGCGAGTACCAGCTTCTCAAGGACATACTCTTCCCTGCTCTCGACCTCATGCATGAGTGTCTCAACATGGCTGACTACATGCTGCAGAGCATCAGCGTGAACGACCACATACTCGAGGATCCTAAGTACAAGTATCTCTTCACCGTCGAGGAGGTCAACCGCAGGACTCTCGCCGGCACTCCTTTCCGCGACGCATACAAGCAGGTCGGAATCGAGGTGAACGAAGGCCGATTCACATACAACGGCAGCGAGGATCTCGGAAAGCTCAAGGCTTCTGACCTTCACCACACCCACGAGGGCAGCGTCGGCAGGCTCTGCACCGAAGAGATCGCGCATAAGATGGAGGTAGCTGCCAGAATATGACATCAGACAAGATCATAATCAGGGACGCGACCGAGAACAATCTCAAGCATGTGTCCCTCGAAATACCCAAGTACAAGATCACTGTGTTTACCGGAGTCTCTGGCTCCGGTAAGTCGTCTCTTGTCCTCGACACGATCGCGGCAAAGTCGCGCAGGGAGCTCAACGACACCTTCCCGACCTTCGTGCAGCAGTATCTTCCGAAGTACGGACGTCCGCATGTCGGCAGCATCGAAGGACTCCCTATCGCCATCGTGATCGACCAGAAGAAGCCTCAGCAGAACAGCCGCTCTACAGTCGGCACCTATACTGACATTTATTCCCTGATCAGGTTGCTCTTCTCCAGGGTCGGCAAGCCTTTCGTCGGCTACTCCGACACCTTCTCGTTCAACCATCCGCAGGGAAGCTGCCCTCGTTGCTCCGGTCTCGGAGAGATACGCGAGCTCGACATCCATAAGCTCGTGGACTTCGACAAGAGCCTCAACGACGAGGACACCATCCACTACATCGCGTTCGGCAAGGGCGGATGGAGATGGATCAGGTACGCGCACAGCGGACTCTTCGATCTCGACAAGAAGATCAAGGACTACAGCCCCGAGGAACTGGAGCTCTTCCTGCACAGTCCTCAGATAAAGCTCAAGAACCCACCTTCGAACTGGCCCAAGACAGCGAAGTACGAGGGACTCATCCCGCGTATGTACCGAAGCATCATCAACTCCGAGGAAGGCCTTCTGCACGCAGCTGTGCTCAATCCTATGCTCACCATGGGTACATGTCCGGACTGCGGAGGAACACGCCTCAACGAGAAGGTACGCAGCTGCCTCATCGAGGGACTGAACATAGCCCAGGTATGCGCAATGTCGATCACCAAGCTCAGCCGCTGGATCAAGTCGCTCAGCGACCCTCTCGCTGTGGACCTCAAGGCGGCGATAGGAGAAAGGCTCGACGCCCTCGAGGAGATAGGACTCGGCTACCTCAGCCTCGACCGCCCTATCGGAACTCTTTCCGGCGGTGAGGCTCAGCGCTGCAAGATCGCGAAGTACATCAACTCGTCCCTCTCTGACGTGCTCTACATACTCGACGAGCCAAGCGTCGGCCTGCACAACCACGACATCATCCTGATGAAGAATTCGGTGCGCAAGCTGCGCGACCACGGGAACACTGTCATACTCGTCGAGCACCACAAGGAGATGATAAAGATTGCCGACAACATCGTCGACATGGGTCCGGGGCCAGGCGCCCTCGGAGGTGAGATCATGTTCCAGGGAAGCTATCCGGAGCTGCTCAGGAGCAACACCGAGACCGGACGACTCATAGAGGAGAAATGCGGATTCAAGCCTGCTCCACGCAAGCCGGCGGGATGGTTCACTATCACCGACGCAACCCTCCACAACCTCAGGAACGTCACCATCGACCTCCCTACAGGAGTATTCGGCGTAGTCGCCGGAGTCGCTGGTTCGGGAAAGAGTTCCCTGATGGAATGCTTCAGGACCGCATGGCCAAGGCAGGAGGAAGTCGTATACATCAGCCAGAAAAACATAGGAGTCAGCCTCAGAAGCACTCCCGCAACATATATGGAAGTCGCAGGCGACATCAGGAAGATATTCGCCAAGGCCCACAAGCTCAAGGAAGAGTACTTCACCTTCAATGGCAAGGGCGCATGTCCTGTCTGCGGAGGCAAGGGCGTGATCGTATCCGAGATGGCATTCATGGACTCCATAGAGACGACATGCGAGGCCTGCGGTGGTCTGCGTTACTCTCCTGAAGCTCTCAAGTACTCTTACGAAGGCAAGAACATAGCCGAGGTGATGGACATGAGCGTCGCTGCCGCAAGCGAGTTCTTCAAGGGTACGGTGATCGAGCAGAAGCTCCGCCCGCTGATGGATGTCGGACTCTCCTACCTGCACCTCAACCAGGCGCTCAGCACCCTCTCCGGCGGAGAGCTCCAGAGAATGAAGATCGCGTCGTATCTCCAGGACGAGGGTAAGGTCTTCGTGATCGACGAGCCTACTGACGGACTCCATATACGCGACATTCGCCACATCCTCGGTCTCTTCGACAGGATGGTCGAGAACGGCAATACGGTCTATCTCATCGAGCACAACATAGATGTCATCAAGACGGCAGACTATGTCGTTGAGCTCGGAC
>NZ_JBAEER010000135.1:0-1972 GCF_056207615.1 Candidatus Cryptobacteroides sp.
GTAGTAGTTGGTGCCGATTCCTCCGTTGAGGGAAATCGTCGGGATGTATCCGCTCTTTGCCAGCTTGATGTTGCGGTCCGCGTATGCGAGGCGGACCATCTCGGACTTGATCGCCGGCTTGACCTGGACTGCCTCTGCATAGATGTCCTCAGGACTCATCAGGAGCATGTCGTCGATGCCGTCAGTGGCGGGACGGACGATGGAGAAGCCTTCCGGAGAAGGAAGCTCGAGGAGCTGGCTCAGGTCGAGCAGGGCAAGGGAGAGATTGTTGCGGGCCTGGGTGAGCGAGAGCGTGCTCTGCGCGAGGGTCGCCTCCTGCGCGGAAACCTCAGCCCGCGATGACTTTCCGTTAGCTGCCATCTCGCTGAGGCGCTCGACCTGCATCTTGTCGATCTCCACCTGACTCTCGGCAACCTCGACTATCTCCATGTCGTAGAGTATCTGCACATAGGCCTGTGCGACCGCTACGCGGATGTCGTCCTTCGCCTTCTCGAGATCTGAGGTGGCGGCCTCGAGGTCGAGCTTGCTCAGGGCGATGTTGTGGACATTCTGCAGTCCGGAGAATATCGGAACGTCTGCACCGAGGCTGAACGAGGTGCTGGTGGTATTCGCATTCGCATAGGTATTGTCGGCGGTGAGGCCTCGTCCGAAGGAGAAGTTCTGGCTTGCGCTGCCGCTGATGCCGGGGAGCCTCCTGTTCTTGGCGGAGTTGACGGCGACGTCCTTGCTCTCCACATTGATGGCGCTCTGCTGTATGGTGATGTTGTTCTCCAGGGCATGCTCGATGCACTCCGCGAGTGTCCATTCCCTCTGCTGAGCTCCGGCGATGAGGCTCGACGCAAGAAGAATCGATGCTGTAAATATCTTTCTCATCTGCGCAATGATCTTTATTCGTTGACGATTCTCGGACCTCGTACGATGTCGCCCTTGCTCAGGCCGTCCTTCACCTCGATGTTGATTCCGTCGCTGAGTCCGGTGACGATGCGTATTCTCTTGTAGCTGCCGTCATCGGACTTCTTCTGCACATATACGTCGTCTCCCTCGAACTCGAGGGCGCTCTCCGGAACTGAGAGGACTGATTCCGCGCTTTCGAGGACGATCTCCGCGTTCGCGCTGTATCCCGAACGTATCGTGCTCTCGCTGTCGACGTTCACCGCAGCCTTGATCTCGAACTGGTTTGCGCCGTTCTTCTCGACGGCCTTAGGCGAGATGTACTCGAGGGTCGCGTCGAAGGAATAGTTCTGAAGCGCACCGATGGTTATCTTCACAGGAACGCCCTCGAAGAGCGAACCCACCTCTGTCTCGTCCACATTGCCGTCGAAGATGAGGTCCTTCATGTCGGCTACGGTCGCCACTGTCGTACCGTCGTTCATGGTGTTCGCCTGGATGACGGAATTACCCACCTTCACCGGAACGTCGAGGATGAGACCGGTGATGGTAGAGCGCACGAGGGTCGAGCTCGACTTCGCATTCGATGAGGATACACCGTCGCGGATTACCTCTAGAGCGTCCTGCGCGGCGGATTTCTCCTCCTTTGCCTGGTTGAGGGACTGGGTCGCCTTGTCGAATTCCTCTGCGCTGATGAGCTCCTTGCCGTAGAGGGTCTTCATTCGGTCGAAGTCAATCTGCGCCTGCTTGAGGTTGAGCTCAGCGAGACGTACGCGGCTCTGTGCCGAGCTCAGCGAGTTCATGTCCGGGATGACCTTGAGCTTCGCGATCACTTCGTTCTCCTGCACGGTCTCGCCGGCCTCCTTGTAGAGCTCAGCAATGATGCCGTTGATCTGAGGCTTGATGTCGACTTCGTTGCGCGGGATGATCTTGCCGGTAACGACGGCAGTGCGATGGATGTCCATCACGCTCGCCTCGAGCTCCTGATACTTGATCTCCTCTGGCTTCGACTTCTTGTAGAGGAACACGAAAGTCCATACAAAAATCAGTGCGACCAGCGCAAAACTAAGGTACTTGATGATCT
>NZ_JBAEER010000136.1:0-10470 GCF_056207615.1 Candidatus Cryptobacteroides sp.
ACTTGTTCTTCCAGTCTTTTCAATGAACTTGTTAGTTGTTTACCCCTCGTTTTCAGAAGGGATTGCAAAGGTAGACATTTAATTTTAACCTGCAAATTTATTTTAGAAAAAACTCTAAAAAATTTTCGTACCTTTAAGAACTTTTCGCCCTACGGCGTAATCAGACACGGAATAATACTATATGATATATGAAGAAGCTATTATCAATCGCGGCATTGTCGCTCGCAGTCATGGCGACGGCAAATGCATCAGGAGACGAGGCCAGGTTGCTTCGATTCCCTGCGACTAACGGAAACGAAATCGTCTTTTCGTACGCGGGCGACTTATATAAGGTAAGCGCCAACGGCGGAGAGGCAAGGAGGCTCACCTCCCACAAGGGCTACGAGATGTTCGCCAGATTCTCTCCTGACGGCAAGAGCATAGCCTTCACCGGTGAATATGACGGCAACAGGGAGGTATACCTCATGCCGGCAGAAGGCGGCGAACCTGTGCGACTCACCTACACCTCCACCAACGAACGCGACGAACTCGGCGACCGCATGGGCCCGAACAACATCGTCACGGCATGGGCACCTGACGGCAAGAGCATACTCTACAGGAACAGGATAAGCGACGGATTTGCAGGTAATCTCTGGAGCGTCAGCACCGAAGGCGACATGCCGGAGAAGCTCCCGCTCCCGGAAGGAGGTTTCTGCTCATACTCCCCTGACGGCACCAAGCTCGCATACAACAGGGTGATGAGGGAATTCCGCACATGGAAGTACTACCGCGGCGGAATGGCCGACGATATCTGGATCTGGGACGGCAGCAAGGTGGAGAACATCACTCCCGGATGCGACGCGCAGGACATCTTCCCTATGTGGATAGGCGACCAGATCTTCTTCGCTTCCGACAGGGACATGATCATGAACATCTTCGTCTATGACACCAAGACCAAGCGCACGGAGAAGGTCACCGACTTCAAGGACTACGACGTGAAGTTCCCTTCCACCGACGGCAAGAGCATCGTGTTCGAGCAGGCCGGCTATATCTGGAAGCTCGACCCACGCAGCCGCAAGGCTGAGAAGGTCAGCATCACTATCAGCTCCGACAATATCTACTCTCGTCCAGTGAGAAAGAACGTCGGCGGCAATGCCAGCTCCGTCAGCATATCTCCTGACGGTTCGAGACTCGCTGTGACCGCAAGAGGCGAGGTATTCGACGTGCCAGCATCGAAGGGCGTGACCCGCAATATCACCCGCACACCGAACGCAAACGACAGAGGTGCGGTATGGAGTCCTGACGGAAAGAGCATAGCATACATAAGCGACATCACGGGCGAGACTGAGATATGGCTCCAGAGTACCGAGGACGAGACTAAGGCCCCTGTACAGCTGACCAAGGACAACGACACCTACATCAGAAGCCTCCAGTGGAGCCCTGACGGAAAGAAGATACTCTACTCCGACAGGAAGAACAGGCTCGTGGAGGTAGATCCAGCGGCCAAGAGCAAGAGAGTCGTGATGACCTGCCCAGAGGCTGAGTTCTACGGCGTTGCCTACTCTCCGGACAGTCAGTGGCTCACCTACACCAAGCCGGCTGCGAACCAGATGAGCATAGTATACGTCTACAACATCGCCCAGGACAAGGAATATCCTGTCACCGAGAAATGGTACAACTCTTCGTCACCGGTGTTTAGCACCGACGGCAAGTATCTCCTCTTCAGCTCGGACCGCGACCTCAACCCTATCTACAGCAGGGTCGAGTGGAACTACGCCTATACCAACATGAGCGCAATGTATATGGCGATGCTATCGAAGGACACCCCTTCCCCTCTCCTTCCTACCGACGGAATAGGAGTTCAGGAAGGACCGAAGGACGCGCCTAAGACTGAGCCTGAGAAGAAGGCCTCGAAGAAAGGCGCCAAAGCCGATGCACCTGCCGCAAAGCCAGGTATGGTGATCGACACCGACGGACTCTGCGAAAGAATCATCAAGCTCCCTATCAACGCATCCGGAAGAGGCAGCGTATTCTGCGACGGTAAGAAGATCTGGTATCCGAGCGGACGCGGAACCAACGTGTTCGACCTCAGCACCCAGAAGGACGACAACTGTGCAGACGGTTCCATCTCATACAGGTATGGCGACAAGAAGGCCCTCCTGATGAAGGGGCGCGGCGGTGCAGTGGTTGATTTCCCTGCCGGAAAGGTGCGCTCTGACGACAGCGTGGACATGAGCAACATGATCGCGACCGTGGACTACTCTGCGGAGTGGGCACAGATCTATGACGAGGTGTGGAGAGCGTTCAGGGACGGCTTCTATCTCGAGAACATGCATGGACGCGACTGGCAGGCCATCAAGGAGAAGTACGAGGTCCTCGTACCATACGCAAAGACCAGACTCGACCTTAATTATATTATAGGTGAAATGATTTCCGAGCTTGGCTGCGGACACGCTTATGTGACCATTGGCGAATACGACAAGCCTGCAAGAATCAGCATGGGACTTCTCGGCGCCGAACTCTCGAAGGACGCCAGCGGTTATTTCAGGATCGACAAGATACTCGAAGGCGCGCCATACGAAGAGAAGCTCCGCTCTCCATTGAAAGAGCCTGGCATTGGCGTGGAGGTTGGAAACTTCATAACCGCAATCGACGGCGTTCCTGTGGACGGAGTGAGGAACATCTATGAGCTCCTCGTGGGCAAGGCCGGCGTTCTCACCGAACTCACCGTCAACACCAGCGCCGCTGCCGGCGGAAAGAAGGTAGTCGTACGTCCTATCGCTGACGAATATCCGCTCTACCATTATGAGTGGGTGCTCAACAATATCCGCACGGTCGAGGAGAAGTCCGGCGGTAAGGTAGGCTACATTTATATTCCTGACATGAGCGCAGAAGGTCTCAACGAGTTCGTGAGGTACTGGTATCCTCAGCTCGACAAGGAAGCACTCATCATCGACGACCGCGCCAACGGCGGCGGAAACATCTCGCCTATGGTCATCGAGAGACTCCAGCGCGAGGCTTACCGTCTCACCATGTACCGTACATCTTCGCAGACAGGGACCATACCTGAGGGTACGCACACCGGTCCGAAGGTACTCCTCGTGAACAAGTACTCCGCTTCCGGCGGAGACCTCTTCCCATGGAGCTTCAAGGCAACCGGTCTCGGAACCATCATCGGCACCAGATCATGGGGCGGTATCGTCGGCATCAGCGGATCACTCCCATACATGGACGGAACCGACGTCCGCGTTCCTTTCTTCACCAACTACGACGCGAAGACAGGACAGTGGATAGTGGAGAACCACGGCGTGGATCCTGATATCGTACTCGACAACGACCCTGTCAAGGAAGCAGCTGGTATAGACGAGCAGCTCGACGAGGCGATCCGCGTCGCTCTCGACCAGATCAAGAATCGCAAGCCGCTCCCTGGAGTTCCTGCTCCGAGGACGTTCAAGGATCTCGGACTTCCTGAGATCAGGTAGAAAGGCAACTGCGACAGCAGCGGGGTAAAAGAAACAGGGTCCGACCGGATGGTCGGACCCTATTATTATATAGGTATATGGATTACGCCTTGATGAGCCTGTTGAACATGTCAGCAACAAGCTTTCTGTATGACTCGACCTTAGGGCAGTACTGAGGTTCTGCGAGAAGGTATGAGATCTCAGAGAGCACCTTAGGATCAAAGAGCTCAGGAAGTCTCGCCGCGATCCACTCGAGACGCACGAAAGCCTCTTCGATACGATAGTACTTGTACTGCATCTTGATGCACATCACGATGTGCTCGACGATCTTACCCACGAAGAGAAGAGACCTGAGTTCCTGATCATATATCCTCTCATCGATGGAGCCCCAGAATGCGAGCGCAAGGTCAGCAGCCTGCTGAAGATCCTCCATGTGAGGGTCCTTGCCGATATTGGCATTCCTGGTCATGAGATCGAGGGTCTCCTTGATATAATACTTGTTGTAGGAAACAAGTTCGTCCTCGAGCTTTGCAGCATACTCGCTTGCCTTGATGATCGAAGTGATCACAGACTCGGTGTTCCTGCTGTCGTACATGAGACCAGAACGTGCCTCGGCTTTGTCATGATACTCGATAGACGAACCTATGAGCTCATAATACTTCGTATAGTCCTGAGGCTTTCCCTCGTCAAGAAGTTCCTGGCAGCGGCAGAGATTATGGATCTGGAGATAGACCTTCTCCATATAGCGGCCAAGCCAATAGAGGCTATTTTCTTTCTCTTTGGTAAGAGATATTACATTCTTTGGCATATTAGTTAATTTGTTTGCACAAATATAAAAAAAATAGCGGTAATCATAATAGACTACCGCCATTTTCACATATTGTGCTAACAATTACATCATTCCGCCCATTCCTGCACCGGCTGGTACTGCAGGTTCCTTCTCTGGGATGTCAGCGATTGCACACTCTGTGGTGAGGAACATGCCTGCCACTGAAGCTGCATTCTCGAGAGCCACACGAGCGACCTTGGTAGGATCGATGACACCGGCCTTGAACATCTTGACATACTCGCCAGTGCGGGCATTGTAACCGAAGTCACCCTTACCCTCGCGGATCTTGTTGACGATGACGCTTCCCTCTACGCCTGCGTTGGTCGCGATCTGACGAAGAGGCTCCTCGATGGCCTTTGCCACGATATTGATACCTGTGGTCTCGTCGTCATTCTCGCCCTTGAGACCGTCGAGGGCTGAAAGTGCGCGGATGTAAGCGACGCCACCGCCCGGTACGATACCCTCTTCCACCGCTGCACGAGTAGCGCTGAGAGCATCCTCTACGCGGTCCTTCTTCTCCTTCATCTCAACCTCGGTAGCTGCGCCCACATAGAGGACTGCCACGCCGCCGGCGAGCTTGCCAAGGCGCTCCTGGAGCTTCTCCTTGTCATACTCAGAAGTAGTGGTCTCAATCTGCTTGCGGATGAGCTCTGCACGCTCGCGGATCTCGGTAGGATTGCCGCAACCGTTTACTACTGTTGTATTGTCCTTGGTGATGACCACCTTCTCTGCCTTTCCGAGCATATCAGGAGTGGTGTTCTCGAGAGTGAAGCCGCGCTCCTCGGAAACCACGATCGCACCGGTGAGGGTAGCGATGTCCTGAAGCATTTCCTTACGACGGTCGCCGTATCCAGGTGCCTTGACTGCTGCAATCTTGAGCGCACCGCGCATCTTGTTGACCACGAGAGTAGTGAGTGCCTCACCCTCTACGTCCTCGGCGATGATGAGGATAGACCTGCCCTCCCTTGCCACTGGCTCGAGTATAGGAAGAAGGTCCTTCATGGTAGAGATCTTCCTGTCGGTCACGAGGATGCAAGGCTCGTCGAGTACAGCCTCCATCTTGTCACCGTTTGTCATGAAATATGGAGAGATATACCCACGGTCGAACTGCATACCCTCAACGACCTTCACCTCAGTGTCGGTGCCCTTGGCCTCTTCCACGGTGATGACTCCGTCCTTCTTTACCTTAGACATGGCATCTGCGATGAGCTTGCCGATGAAAGGATCATTGTTTGCTGAGATGGTACCTACCTGCTCAACCTTCTTGTAGTCCTCGCCCACTTCCTGGCTCTGCTCCCTAAGGTTAGCGACAACGGCTGCGACAGCCTTGTCGATACCACGCTTGAGGTCCATTGGATTGGCGCCTGCGGTTACGTTCTTGAGGCCCACGTTGATGATAGCCTGCGCAAGAACGGTAGCGGTTGTGGTACCGTCACCGGCCTGGTCGTTGGTCTTTGAAGCCACTTCCTTGACCATCTGTGCGCCCATGTTCTCGAAACGATTCTCGAGTTCGATCTCCTTTGCGACGGTAACACCGTCCTTGGTTACGTGAGGTGCACCGAACTTCTTGTCGATGATGACATTGCGTCCCTTAGGGCCGAGGGTGACCTTCACCGCATTTGCAAGAGCGTCTGCGCCCTTCTTCATCTCGGCGCGTACGTCTGAATTATATTTGATTTCCTTTGCCATAAGATTGTCTTTTTAGAGAGTTGCAAGAATGTCTGACTGC
This sequence comes from Candidatus Cryptobacteroides sp., assembly GCF_056207615.1. Classification (NCBI taxonomy): domain Bacteria; kingdom Pseudomonadati; phylum Bacteroidota; class Bacteroidia; order Bacteroidales; genus Candidatus Cryptobacteroides; species Candidatus Cryptobacteroides sp. Next base: position 5,999 of record NZ_JBAEER010000136.1, read on the forward strand.
TTCATGATGAGGTAGTTCTTACCTTCGAAAGAAACCTCGGTACCTGCGTACTTGCCGTAGAGGACGACGTCGCCGACCTTGACCTCCATAGGTTCGTCAGCCTTGCCTGGGCCAGCCGCAATTACGGTACCCTGCTGTGGTTTCTCCTTGGCGGTGTCAGGAATGAAAAGTCCGCCTGCTGTCTTTGTCTCAGCCGCCATAGGCTCGACAAGAACTCTGTCTGCTAAAGGTTTGATCATAGTTTATCTGTTTTTAATTGTTATCATTCTAGTCGGAACTCCCGACGGCAAGAGTTGGAATCAATTCGAGTGCCAACGCGTGCGCGTGTGACAAAATGTCAGTATGGGAACAAAAAGCCCGGCCATTTCTGGTCGGGCTTGACATATAGTCCGAGATATCGATTAGATATTACTTGTCGAGATGTCTCTCAAGCTCCTTCTTCCAGTTCTGGTAAGCAGCCTCGAGAGCTTCTGCCCACTCTGGCTCAGGAAGAATCTCGTCAACCTTGGTCAAGGTTGCGAACGCCTCTTCTGGAGTCTTGTAGAAGCCTGCACCGAGAGCAGCGCCACGAGCAGCGCCGAGTGAACCGTCTGTGTTGTAGAGCTCGATCTTTGAGCCGCAGAGGGTTGCGAGAGTGCTGCGGAAGAGAGGGCTGAGGAAGAGATTAGCCTTACCTGCACGGATCACGCTGAGGTTGAGGCCGAGGTCGCGCATGATGTCGATACCGTAACGGAACGAGAATGCGATACCCTCCTGGGTTGCACGGATGATGTGAGATACATTGTGACGAACGAGGTCGATACCTGCGAGGGCAGCGCCTGTGGTCATGTTCTCGAGAACGCGCTCTGCACCGTTTCCGAAAGGAAGGACGAGAAGACCGTCTGAACCTGCAGGAGCCTGTGCAGCGACATCGTTCATCTCAGCATAGCTGTACTGAGAGGTGATGTTCCTGTGGATCCAAGAGTTCATGATACCGGTACCGTTGATGCAGAGAAGCACGCCGTAACGCTGAGCGTCCGCGGTGTTGTTCACGTGGAGGAAAGTGTTCACGCGTGAGTGTGCATCTGCCTTAGGAACGTCGGTAACGCCATATACAACGCCGCTGGTACCACCGGTGGTTGCGATCTCACCTGGGTTGAGCACATTGAGAGAGAATGCATTGTTTGGCTGGTCGCCGGCACGGTATGAGATAGGAGTTCCCTCTGGAATACCGAAGAGCTTCTCAGTGGCAGCATCAGTGTTTGCTGCAACGCCGATAGAAGGTACGATGTCAGGGATGAGCTCCGGAGAAATTCCATAATATTCTGCTACGAAGTCAGCACGACGTGCCTCCTTGAAGTCCCAGAGAATCTGCTCTGAAAGACCGGTCTCAGTAGTAGCCACTGAACCTGAGAGCTTGTAAGCCACATAATCGCCAGGAAGCATGAACTTCCAGATCTTTGCGTAGAGCTCTGGCTCGTTGCGCTTAACCCAAGCGAGCTTGGAAGCGGTGAAGTTTCCTGGAGAGTTGAGAAGGTGGTCCATGCACTTGTCATAACCAATATTCTCGAGCGCCTCTGCGCCAAGGGCAACGGCTCTTGAGTCACACCAGATGATAGAGTCACGTACAGGCTTTACGTCCTTGTCGACAGCCACGAGACCGTGCATCTGATAAGTGATACCGATAGACACTACCTCAGCCATATTGAACTGAGAGGCTATATCCTTGATGCCATCGCAGATGAATCCCCACCACATTTCTGGGTCCTGCTCGGCAAAACCTTTCTGAGGTGCCTTGATAGGAGCTTCGGTTTTAGGGTTAGTAGATGAACAGCAGCAGCTTCCTGACTTGATGTCGAGGAGCGATACTTTTACAGATGATGATCCGATATCAATTCCGAGTGAATACATTTTTATATGGTTTAAGTTCTCAAAGTTACGAAATAAATTCTTTGTTTGTATCAATATCAGCAGCTTTCTTCGCCTCATTTAAGGATATGGGCAATATGTGACATTCCGTGGTCATTTTTTGCCGCCTTTGACCGATTCTTTAAGATTGGTGACACCGCAGATATTGGAAATCCGTTTATGATTGGCTATATTTGTATGTTGTATAGACTGACCACACGGAGAAATCTTAAACAATAAATAACCAAGTACTATTATGGCAAACGCAAACGAAGCTAACGGCTTCTACAAACTCAGCTGGCTCCAAAGAATCGGTTTCGGTTCAGGAGACCTCGCCCAGAACCTCATCTACCAGACTGTCAGCATCTGGTTGCTCTTCTTCTACACCAACGTTTTCGGACTTGATCCAGGTGCAGCAGCAATCATGTTCCTCGTCGTACGTATCGTCGACGTCCTCTGGGACCCTATCGTAGGAACCATCGTAGACAAGGGCAATCCCAAGTGGGGCAAGTATCGTTCATGGCTCATCCTCGGCGGTATTCCTCTTTCAGTTCTCGCAATCCTCTGCTTCTGGAACGGATTCAACGGTTCACTCATCTATGCTTACATCACCTATGTAGGTATGTCAATGTGCTACACCCTCGTGAACGTACCTTACGGTGCGATCAACTCAGCACTCACCCGTGACACCGACGAGATCACCATCCTCACCTCAACCCGCATGTTCATGGCAAACCTCGGCGGTATCATCGTGAAGTCACTTCCGCTCGTGATTGCCATCTTCGCCCCTAAGGCTCTCAACCCTGAGACCAACAAGATGGAGGCTGTGACCAACACCCCTGAGGCTGCCGGTGCATGGTTCATCACCATGTCAATCTTCTGCATCGCAGGTCTCCTTCTCCTCATCTTCTGCTTCTCGCAGACCAAGGAGCGCGTCGTAATGGACCAGAAGGAAGCCGCTAACGTAAAGGTCAGCGACCTCTGGATGGAGTTCCTCCGCAACAAGCCTCTCCGCGTGCTTGCATTCTTCTTCATCACAGCATTCTCCATGATGTCAGTCAGCAACGCTGCAGACGCATACTTCATGACCTATAACGTGGGTGCAACCCCATTCCTCACCACTCTCTTCATGTGGCTCGGAACCATCCCTGCATTCATCTTCATGCCTCTCGTTCCTGCAATCAAGAAGAAGATCGGCAAGAAGGGTATGTTCTATGCGTTCCTCATCACCGCAGTCATCGGTATGGCACTCATGTACACCTTCGTATCTATCGAGGCAACCAAGAGCAACATCGTTCTCCTCTGCATCGCACAGTTCGTGAAGAGCACCGGTATCATCGTTGCAACCGGTTACATGTGGGCTCTCGTTCCTGAGGTCATCACCTATGGCGAGTACACTACCGGACGCCGCATCGCAGGTATCGTCAACGCTCTCACCGGTATCTTCTTCAAGGCCGGTATGGCACTCGGTGGCGTAGTTCCTGGATTCGTTCTCGCAATCGTAGGATTCAACGCAGCAAACGCAACCCAGACTCCACAGGCTCTCCAGGGTATCCTCTGGGTCGTATGCGTAATCCCAGCAATCCTTCTCCTCCTCGCAATGTTCATCATCAGCAAGTATGAGCTCAGCGACGAAAAGATGGACGAGATCAACAAGGAGATCGAGGCTAGGGCAAAATAAGACTAATACACTAAAAACTATAACACTATGGCAAAGAAAGTCGTAAAAAGATATCTCTTACCTGCCGACTATATGGCAGACCCATCCGTACACGTATTCAACGGAAAAATATACATCTATCCTTCTCATGACTGGGAGGATGACTCAAATGTCGAGGACGACAGCGGTGACCAGTATATCATGAAGGACTACCACGTCCTCTCTATCGACGGCGACCCTATGACAGGTACCGTTACCGACCATGGTAAGGTCATCGGCCTCGAGGATATCGCATGGCACGGTCGCCAGCTCTGGGACTGCGACGTTCAGGAGAAGGACGGCAAGTACTACATGTTCTTCCCTATGAAGGACAAGAACGAGGTGTTCCGTCACGGCGTTGCTATCGCAGACCGTCCTGAAGGACCTTTCATCCCTCAGCCAGAGCCAGTTCACGGCAGCTACTCTATCGACATGGCTATCCTCAAGGACAACGGTGAGTACTACATGTACTTCGGTGGTCTCTGGGGTGGACAGCTTCAGTCTTACAGGGACAACATCGGCATCGAGGATCCTGCAAAGAACAATACTCCTGACAGCCCTAACCTCCCTCACGGCAAGCAGCCTGCACTTCCTAGCCGCGTCGTCAAGCTTTCTCCAGACATGCTTCAGTTCGGCGAGGAGCCTAAGCCTGTAGTAGTGGTTGACGAGAACGGACAGCCTCTCACAGCTGACGATCCACATCGCTTCTTCGAGGCAAGCTGGACTTTCAAGAAGGACGGCAAGTACTACTTCACCTATTCTACCGGTGACAGCCATCTCCTCTGCTATGCAGTCGGAGACAATGTATATGGTCCTTTCACATACAAGGGCGTAATCCTTACTCCTGTCGTAGGTTGGACCACTCACCACGCCATCATCGAGTATC
>NZ_JBAEER010000137.1:0-2390 GCF_056207615.1 Candidatus Cryptobacteroides sp.
AACTTCTGGCGCAACTACTACGTTCTCCGCCAGCATCTCACCGCCGGTCTGCGCTGAACCTTCCTGCACATCTGCGACTATATCGACAATATCGGCGGACGGATCATTCCTGAAAAGAAGCACTCCGGCAAACACCAATGCAGCCGCAGCACCTACCGCAGCAAAGCGCCTTCCCCACAGAAGCAGCGGCGCCATCTTGCCGGCATGATCGTCATGTACAGAAGAACCGGCCTTCCCCGCAGGAACTGCCTGACTGGCCTCGAGTTTTGCCCACAGGCCCTCCGGAGCCTTCGTCTCGAAGTCCCCGAGCTTGTCGTGTATGTCGTTGAGCCAGTCTTTCATCGTGTTCTGTTCTGATAATCCTTGATCATTTTGGCCAGCATGGCCTTCGCTCTGTGGAGCTGGGATGCGGAAGTGCTCTCCGTGATCCCGAGCAGCTGCGCAATCTCGCGGTGGCTGTGTTCCTCTATGACATAGAGGTTGAAGATGGTTCGGTAGCCGTCCGGAAGCCGTCGAATCAGCTTGTGTATTACACCCGGAGGGATCGACTCGGTGTCCGGCTCTTCCGGCAGGTCAATGTCACCGATATCCGTGAAGACTATGCGCTTAGAGTCGCGCAGATGCTTCAGCGACCGGTTGACAACTATCCTGGCCATCCATGCCTTCAGCGAGCCCTTGCCCCTGTACTCAAACTTGGATATGTCTTCGAAAATGGTGACGAAGCTTTCCTGGAGCACATCCTCGACATCTGCATCGTTGTCCAGATATCTCGAGCACACTGCGGTCAGATAGCCGGCATAATCTTCATATAGAGCGCGTGAAGCAGCAGGATCCCCGTCTCTGAAGAGTCCGAGGATCCGCATTTCTTCACTCATATTTCTATTGAAGATAATAGATTACTTCTTTCTGAAGGTGAGCCTGATGTTCGCGCTCTTGTCCTCCACGAAACCGCGCCACTTGAGATGGAGGGTAACAGGAGACCTGTCCTCAGGTGCGAGCTCATTGAGGTCGAAGGCCATGATACCGTCAGCCTGCACGCTTGGAAGGTCACCGCAGGCATCATGACGGAGCTCGAAGGTATACTCCTTGTCACCGTCCTTTTCGTTCTCGATGCGCACGAGGTTCACATAGTGCACCTTGTTTGCGTCATATCTCCATGTACGGATCCTGAGGGTGAGATATCCGTCCTCACCGATGCTGACCCAGTCGTTCACGATTTCGATCTTGTCGTTTCCATACTCCTTGTCATTGAGTTCGCCCATATCCGGAACCGACTTCTTGGTGCGGATGGTGTCGATGGTGAAGATCTTCGCCTCGAACTCAGGCTTGTCAAGGAGATTCACGTCGTCCACGGTGAAGTTCACGAGAGCCCTCACCGACTTGCCCTTGTAGAGGTTGGCTTTGATATTGGTCGGCTTGATGACGGTGGAGTCATTGAGCTGGAAGGTAGTGCCGGCCTCGTTCGAGTCGATGGTCACGAGTGCCGGAATTATACGGTCGCTGCCATTATCCTTGAGACATGACTGGAGCGAGAGCATTGCCGATGCGCAGATGAGCGCAAATGAAATAAGTCTTCTTGTCTTCATATTATTATTGTTTTTCTATGTCTTGCCATTAAAGACCACGACTTGCGTAAATCTTGCATGGACAAGCCGAAAAAATGCGAGAAGCTGCTAAAAATTCAGAGCAATTCCGCCAGGAGTGGCCCTGAGGATGGATTTCTTTCCTTTCACGTACATCACCGATCCGGTCACATAGAGGATGAGAGACGCGCTTATGCCGGTGATACCGGCGACAGAGAGAGTGGTCGGAAGCACGCCTCCTTCTCCCATGGCATACCATGCGCCAGCGTACATGCCGGCAGAAGCGGCTGTGAGTGCGCCGGCCGTGATGAGCATCACCTTACCTGCATGCAGCTGATTGCGTGCCTTGAGAAGCTCGGGCGTCACCGAGAAGGCCTCATCGATAGGGTAGTCCGCCTGCTGCATGATATGGTTTGGGCTGACCATCACCATGGACTGCATTGCGACAACTGGCGTCGCGCTTTCTACGGTCATCGTCTCTTCTGCCGACATTGCGCCATCGGCCGAAAAGTCTGCGGACGGATAGACCTGAGCCATGAGCGGACTTGCAACTAGGAGAAGCAGCGACACTGCAATATATGAGAACGACTTTACCATATTTTCAACTCTATGATTTCTTTCTTTTCTATTAATGCTTTCCAAAAGTACGAAATACTCCCCACAAAGCAATCGAGTAGGAGGAAAACAAAAGTAGTTTCCTCCTACTTTTGTTTTCCGACCTCTCACACCACCGTACGTGCCGTTCGGCATACGGCGGTTCTTCATTGTTCAGTGCAATTTGACGTAGTAGTCCATAAGACAAGGATA
>NZ_JBAEER010000138.1:0-3791 GCF_056207615.1 Candidatus Cryptobacteroides sp.
AGTCTCGGCGGTTCCGCAATCGAGAGCTGGATCTCGGAAGAGAAGCTCATGACCGTACCTCAGATCGCAGCACAGAAGGCAGAGGCAGACAAGCAGAAAGCCGCACAGCTTGATCTCGGACAGGTAGGGGGCTGGGAGAAAGAGAACTTCGACGACTCGGACTGGGCCGAAGTCCAGGAGCCCGCATACCTTACCACTTCCGGCATAGGAAGGGGAGTCATCTGGTTCCGCAAGACCGTGGACGTACCGGCTTCGATGGCTGGACGCCATGCCAAGATAAGGATGGGCCGTATGGTCGACGGCGACGAGGTGTTCGTCAACGGAGTACTCGTGGGCTCAACCTCATATTTCGGACCTCCGCGCAAGTACGACATCCCTGCCGGACTTCTCCATGAGGGAAAGAATGTCGTAGCTGTGAGACTCACTGCGAACGGAGGTGACGCAGGATTCGTACCGGACAAGCCATACAGCATCACGGGCGACGAGGCGGTCGTGGATCTCACCGGAACATGGAAATACAAGGTCGGAAGGGCCGCACAGCAGGGCAGGTCTGGGGCAGGCTTCGGCGGCTCGAGAGGATTCACCGGCGCAGGTCTGTACAACGGCATGATATGGCCTCTCAGGAACACCAAGATCGCTGGCGTGATCTGGTACCAGGGCGAATCAAACGCCGGCAGGTACGCAAGCTATGAGAACCTTCTCACCAAGCTGATCGAAGACTGGAGAGGACTCTTCGAGCGTCCTGAACTTCCGGTCATGATCTGTCAGCTTCCTAACTACATGGACAAGTACGCGCAGCCTACCGACAGCGATTGGGCACGCATACGCGAAGCTCAGCGTAACGTCAGCCGCAGCGTCCCTAACACCGCCCTTGCGGTCAGCTATGATACCGGAGAATACAACGACATCCATCCTCTCAACAAGAAGGACATGGCAAAGAGGCTCTATACTGCAGCCAGAGCCGTCTATTACGGAGAGAAAATCGTTTCCGAGGGTCCTGCATACGAGAGCATGAAGGTGGACGGCTCGAAGATCATCCTCACTTTCAGCAATGTCGGCGGCGGACTCAAGGCTCGCGAAGGCCAGCTCAAGCATTTCGCAATCGCCGGAGCGGACAGGAAGTTTGTATGGGCGAACGCCACCATCAAGGGCAGCACCATCATCGTCTCAAGCCCTGAAGTCAAGGAGCCTGTCGCAGTGCGCTACGCATGGGCAGACAACCCTGACGATGCTAACCTCATCAACAAGGAAGGCCTTCTCGCTTCTCCTTTCAGGACAGACGACTGGGAATACACGCCAAAGGTCGGCCGCCTTGATGTGACCGACTAGCTTGAGATATTAACTCTACCAATCATTGACGTGATATGAAAAAATCTAAGGAAATTTTATTCTGCTTGGTTTCCATATTGTTTATCTTCACTTGCTGCACGAAAGAGGAGCCTGGGCCATCGGGTGGTCTAAAGGATACGGTTTGGATTCCAGTACATGCCAAAGGAAAATTCGAAACTATTGGTTACTCTATTGAATGGGATGACGACCTGGAACCGGATGGTACACTCTTGATTGTTTACGAGAGAGATGGTGTCGAGATTGAATTCCCAATGACATTCCCGGCATATAAATTCTATCATGAGAAAAGAGAGAATCTTTACATGACATTCAGTATTTCGTCTGAGTATGAGAAACCGGTTTCCAATAAGTATTATTATTTCATACAAAACGGCAAAATATATTTAGAAAAGAGGTCTCATAATGGATATTCATCATCTTCTGCTCCACAGGGGCTGAAGCCAATTGGTAGATATGAGGAATATGTCATAGAGAATTTTACCAAAGACTACATAACCTTCGGTGGCGTCACCTATAAAAGAGACAGCCGCAAACATTAAACTCGTTAACGGTTAGAGAACATGGTGGCAAGATTATTATATCTATTAAGTATAATGGCAACCATGATGGTGTCGTCGTCCTGCATCAGGGATATAGTGCTGGATTCTAAAGACAGACCAGTCATTGCCGTAGAGTGTATACTTTCTGACACTACAGTCCAAAAATTGAACCTGTCGTTTGCAAAGACCCCTTCAGAAGCGATTGCAAAACCGCTCGACAAGGCTAAGGTGACATTGACTGACATCACAGAAGGAAGGCTCATAGGTGAATTCAAACAGATCGCGGATGGTTCATGGGAGCTTCAATTCAGACCTGTCAGCAATCACAGATACGGACTTGATGTATATGTTGGCGGCTACGATGAGATTCATGCCGAGGATACGATGGTGGAGACATTAAGAGTACGTATGGAAAACTATTCAAATCCATTTGCTGATTTCTATTTTCGCACACCGTCAGAAGACGGCCCGTACGGCTGGATGACAACATATGGGACATATTATAGACCTGTTTTTTCTGACTTTGTATGGGCATACGGCTACAACAAAGACCCTGATAATGGTAAAACCACTATAGTACCCGAGATTTGCACTGATTATCCTTTCGTAGATTCATTCAACCTTACCGGCACCATTTATGACGGAAATGTGGAGTATCTCGATATCGATAATGAAGATGAAATCGTATATGCAAAGTACGTGTTCCCAACATTGATAGGCTATCCCTACCATAAGACTTTCCTACGTTTTCCAAGTAATAAGGATGATAAAACCGGCTTATTTACCATCTCTGGAAACTTCACCAATTATTACGACAAGAACTACAGCAACGTAATTGTAGACGAGAACTCCGCAAGCTTTGTGCGTTTCATGTCAGTGTCTGAAGCCTACGATCATTATTTGAGGGATGCAATATACTATAAGCAACTCCAGGAAAGTTCAGACATAACAACCTTGTACATGAATGAGAATATGTTCTCTAACATAGACGGCGGTGTCGGGATTTTTGCGACAGCATCTATCGTTGACGTCCCTTGGGCATGTTCAAGATATACTGCAAAGATGATGGTCGAGTAGGATAATATTATGAAACGTTTCGTTATAGCTGCAGTCCTTGTATTTTCATGCCATTGGGCTCAGGCCCAGACAGAACTTCGTGACTCATTGAAGGAGGCGACTGTGACAGCTGATATGCTGAGGGTGGTACGCTCGCTAGACAACTACGAGACCGGCGTAAAAGGTATACGAGGTGTAGTATCTCCGTTGGGCGAGGGTGACCTTATAAGATGGGCACAGGCAATGCCGGGAGTGACCACAGGTGCCGATGGATCATCAGCAATCTATGTCCGCGGCGGCAACATGGGTAACAACCTCATAACCCTTGACGGTATCCCTGTATATGGATATTCGCACCTACTGGGTCTCACTACTGTGATCCCGTCAGAGATAATCCAGTCAGCATCCATAAGCAAGGGCGGTTTCGATGCTGGGCTGGGAAACTTCACGGCATCTCATCTGGCCATAGTCACGAAGGAGGTCACGGCGAAAAGGCCTCAGACATCTTTTGCCATAAACAACTTCATGGCCAATGCATCGCTGGAATCTCCTATCGGAAAGAAGATGTCTATTCAATTCACCGGCAGGATTTCACCGCTCACCCTCGAATACAAGGCACTCCACAAGATGCTGCCTGATGTTCTTGACATGGACGGTTTCCGTGCAGGAGTCGGTGACGCATTCCTCAAATATGCATGGGACATCGGAGGAGGACGTTCGCTGAAAGCCTCCGGGCTGTACAGCATGGACCGATACTCGTTCCATCTGAATGACGATTCCAACGAGTCAATGGGATGGCAGAACATCATAGGTGCGCTGACATACCGCAGTGAGCACATGGCCTGG
>NZ_JBAEER010000139.1:0-2784 GCF_056207615.1 Candidatus Cryptobacteroides sp.
CTTTCCTTTGAGGGTTTTCATCGATCCGGAGGCCTCATCGAACGAACGGAAACTGAGTTCGTCGAGATCTATAGCCACGGAAACCGTCTCGCCGGCCTTGATGCCTTCGCGCCTGAAGCCTCTGAGCGAGTAGACGGGTCCTCCGGTCTCACCCTTCCTCTTGATGTACACCTGTACCACTTCGTCACCGTCGAGCGTGCCGCTGTTGGTCACCGGCACCACGATGCTCACCTTGTCCGCCATCTTGAACTTCCTGACTTTCTTTCCGTCCTTGAGTATCGATGCCTTGCCGTAGTCGAAGCTGGTATAGCTCAGGCCATAGCCGAAGGGGAATGCGGGTTCGCCCTTGAAATACCTGTATGTGCGTCCTTCCATATCGTAGTTCTCGAAGTCGCCGATCTGGTCGGATGTGGCATAGAAAGTGACAGGGAGGCGTCCTCCGGGATTATAGTCGCCGAACAGCACATCCGCGACGGCCTGTCCGCCCTTCTCTCCTCCGTACCATGCCTGGAGGATGGCGTTGCAGTTGTCCATGACCGGACCGAATGCTATGGCAGAACCGGAAAGATTGACGAACACGACGGGCTTGCCGGTAGCCTTCAGCTCTGCAAGAAGCCGTTTCTGGCTTGCGGGGAGTTCGATGTCGGTCCTGTCGCCACCTTTGAATCCGTCAAAAGGAACCCTCATCTCCTCACCTTCGAGAGATGCGCTTATGCCTCCGACGAATATGATCGCAGCAGCATCCGAGATCTGGTCGGGCTTGAAATCCTTTGCTCCGTCCGTGCCGTTGATGCCGTCCGTATTGCGGTAGTCATCCCAACCGTCGATGATCTCGCAGCCGCGGGCATAGATGACATTTTCCGCTCCAATCTTGTCGCTGATGCCTTCGAGCACGCTGATGACATGCTTTGGGGTACCTTCGTAATTGCCCCACATTACAGCTCTCTCGTCTGCGTTGGGACCGATCACTGCCACTTTCTGATCCTTGCCCAGAGGCAGGACTCCGTCATTCTGAAGCAGGGTCATGGTTTCCCGTGCCATCTCGAGGGCTTTTTCCCTGTGCTCGTCGCATGCGAGCTTGCTGACAGGGATGTTGTTCCAGCTCACGCTCTCGAGAGGATCCATCTCACCGAGACGGAAGCGGGCGATAAGGAGCCTGCGGAGTGCCTTGTCTATCTGATCCTCTGTGATCTTTCCTTGCTCATAGGCTTCCACGAGGTGTCTGTATGAGCTTCCGCACTCAAGGTCCGTACCGGTGATGACGGCGTTTGCGCTCGCAGAAGCACCATCCTCGAATACGTTGTGGGAGCGGTAGCTTTTTGCGTAGAAATCGTTGATGGCTCCGCAGTCGGAGACCACGAGACCCTTGTATCCCCACTGTTCTCGGAGGAAGTACTCGAGCAGCTGGTCGGAACCGCAGCAGGGCTTGCCGTCGTAGCTGTTGTATGCGCCCATGATTTCCTGTACGTCGGTGGTTTTTACAATGTTCTCGAATGCGTATAGATAGGTCTCAAGCAGGTCCCTGTATGACACGGTGACATCAGCATAGTGCCTTGTGCTTTCGGGACCGCTGTGGACGGCATAATGCTTGAGGCATGCGTGAAGTTTGTCATATCCCTTTTCGTCGGGCTGGCCCTGAAGTCCGTTCACGACGGCACGGCCCATTATGAAGGTCAGATAAGGATCCTCGCCATAAGTCTCCTGCCCGCGTCCCCAGCGTGGGTCACGGAAGATATTGATATTGGGTGTCCAGACGGTAAGGCCGTGGTACTGGTCCGCGCCGCCGGTCTCTTTTGTCTGTTCTATGTACTTGATCCTCTGTTCGGTGCTGGCTATGTCGAAGACCTCCTGGAGAAGGACTTCGTCCCAGCTTGCCGCCATGCCTATGGCCTGGGGGAATACGGTTGCAGTGCCTGATCGGGCGGAACCGTGGAGGGCTTCGCTCCACCAGTCGTATCCGTGTATGCCGAATTCTTCCACAGCTTTGGAGCTGTTGACCATCAGGGAGACTTTCTGCTTCAGGTCCAGACGGCCGACGAGGTCCTCGGCGCGTTCCCGGGGAGTCAGCGAAGGGTCCTGATACGGGTAGTCATACTCGATGCTCCCATTGGGGGCGCACCCGGAGATGAGCAGCGCGGCGGCAATGACGGAGAGGACCTTTTTCATATCAGTTTACCAGGTTACAGTCCTTTCTGGTTGCATATACTGCTTGACTTTAAGGACGCTGTGTGTGAGATCCCTGTCGGAGGAGATCGTGATGTCACGGCTCTCTCCCGGCATCAGAGTGATGTAGTTGTCGTCCGGTATTATGGGAAGGATGCGTTCTCCGGTGGAGGAGTCCGTCAGACGCAGGCGCAGTGCGAATGCCACGGTGTCGCCCGGGTTGCTTATCCGCGCGGTGATGCTGTGCTGCCCATGGCTTGTGACCACGGCTTTGAACCCAGCCTCTCCGATTCCGGAGAGTGCAGTGTAGTTGTATTCGTCGGAAGGGTTGAACCAGTAGAAGTTCTCGGAGAGCACCTTGCCTCCGGCATCTTTGAGGTGGAGGCGTATGAACTTGACACCCTCTCCTTCCGGGCGGAGGACAAAGGCCTCGAGGGTGTTCTGAGCCTCGACCGGGCCGGCCAGCCTCTCGGAGCGGGTCGTCTGCCTCCTGCCGTGCATGTCGAATATCTCGGCGTCTACGTATGCATTCTCCAGACGCTTTCCGGTGGTGTTTATCACCTTGACGCTGCCGCTGAAGCAGTTCCACTGTACATGGAGAGGCTCGCAGGCTTTCTTAGC
>NZ_JBAEER010000140.1:0-11502 GCF_056207615.1 Candidatus Cryptobacteroides sp.
CTGGGCTACCTGGGGCAAGGAGCGCTACTTCCAGGCAGTATGCTACTCTGAGTCAGGCACCATCGCCGGCCCATGGGTACAGGAGCCAAAGCCATTCCTTGCAAACAACTCAGGTCACGGTATGCTCTTCACCACCTTCGAGGGTGAACTCAGGTATGTCGTACATCATGTAGAGAACAATGGTCCTAGAAAGCCTCAGTACTGGCATGTTGACCTTTCAGGCGACAAGCTCGTACTCGGCAAGCAGATCATCGTGAAATAAAGGTTTGTATTGTTGTACTAAGATTGGCGGGTCTCGAACAGAGGCCCGCCTTTTTCTTTGCGTTTCTGCAAACTTAGGCGTATATTTGAGCGATTATGGCTTGTGCCATCGGATAGGCAATTCATATTAACCCAATAACACAAACTCAACATGAAACTCATCAGAATTTCAATCATTGCCCTCGCAGCAATGGCTATGGCAAGCTGCGCTGGCAACCAGGCTCCTGCCGCAGACGACTGCTGCTGCGAAGAGTGCCAGAAGAAGGTCGTAGAGCCAGGCGAGCAGGCTCCTCGCGCTGACGCAGGTCAGAGGAACTTCGGCGGTGCACATACCACCGACACCACCGGCCGCGCAGAGATGCTTCGCAGAAGAAGGGCAGAGCAGAACACCATCAGGACCGTTCACTTCAACGATCTCTCTATGTCTGACCCTTACATCTATCCAGATCCAGAGACCAAGACCTACTACCTCACCTCATCAGGCGGACGTATGTGGAAGTCTAAGGACCTCGTGATGTGGGAAGGCCCTTACAATATCGTAAACATCGAAGGTTCATGGCTCGAGGGTGCAAGCGGAGCAGCTGCAGCCGAGATCCACAAGATCGGTGACTACTATTACTATGCAGGTACATGGAGCGACCACAGCGACCTCATCCAGCAGGTCCCTCGCCGCTACAACGTGCCTCACAATCAGACTGTCCTCCTCCGCTCAAAGAATGTTGAAGGTCCTTATGAGCTCTTCGACGAGAACCCTGACCACAACTATCAGCCACGTGAGGACGACTGTATCGACGGTACCCTCTATCAGGAGAACGGCAAGATTTATATGGTTTACGTTCACGAGTGGACACAGCTCATCGACGGTACCATGGAGTACGTAGAGCTCTCTTCTGACCTCAAGAAGACCATCTCTAAGCCAGTCTGCATGTTCCGTGCATCAGAGAACCCTTCATGCGGCGAGATGAACACTCTCGGCGAGGCTACCTTCGGAATGAAGATGCCAGGTTGGGTTACCGACGGCCCTCAGATGTTCCGCACTGAGACCGGTAAGCTCGGTATGCTCTGGGCTACCTGGGGCAAGGAGCGCTACTTCCAGGCAGTATGCTACTCTGAGTCAGGCACCATCGCCGGCCCATGGGTACAGGAGCCAAAGCCATTCCTCGCTAACAACTCAGGTCACGGTATGCTCTTCACCACCTTCGAAGGCAAGCTCCTCTACTCTGTACATCACTCAGAGGGAAATGGCCCAAGAAAGCCACAGCTCTGGGAGGTTGACCTTTCAGGCGACAAGCTCGTCCTCGGTAAGAGATACGTCATCAAGTAATTCCCATGAAGAGAATAATCATCTTAGCAGCCTGCGCCCTTTTCTCGGCGCAGGCTTTCGCACAGATAGAGCCTTATCAGAATCCTGTGATTCCTAGGGAGCAGAGGATTCAGGACCTTCTCCAGCGACTCACCCTCGAGGAGAAGATCGGACTCATGATGAACGGCTCGAAGGGCGTCGAGAGACTCGGCATCCCTGACTATGACTGGTGGAACGAGGCACTCCACGGAGTAGCCCGCGCCGGTCTTGCTACCGTATATCCTCAGGCCATCGGTATGGCAGCGACCTTCGATCCTGAGACCCACCTCCAGACCTTCACCTATGTATCCGACGAGGCTCGTGCGAAGTACAATGACGCGCAGGCCAAGGGCAACCACGCAAGATACTATGGACTTAGCTTCTGGACCCCTAACATCAACATCTTCCGTGACCCAAGGTGGGGCCGCGGCCAGGAGACCTACGGAGAGGATCCTTTCCTCACCTCGATGATGGGTGCAGCTACCGTGCGCGGTCTGCAGGGCGACAATCCTGACTACTACAAGACCCACGCATGTGCAAAGCACTTCGCAGTCCACAGCGGACCGGAGTGGAACAGGCATAGCTACAACGCCGTTGTGACCATGCGCGACCTCTGGGAGACCTACCTCCCGGCGTTCCAGACCCTCGCGGTAGACGCAGGCGTGCGTGAGTTCATGGGTGCATACAACAGCTATGAAGGTGACCCATGCTGCGGCAGCGAGATCCTCCTCAAGGAGATTCTCCGCGGCAAGTGGAACTACCAGGGCCTCGTCGTTTCGGACTGCGGTGCGATCAACGACTTCTATCTCCTCGGCCACCACGAGAAGTTCCCTGACGCAGCAAGCTCATCTGCCAACGCCGTCCTCACCGGTACCGACATCGAGTGCGGAAGCGCATACAGATCCCTCAGGGAGGCCATCGACAACGGTTACATCACCGAGGAAGACCTCGACGTCTCTATCCGCAGGATACTCCGCGGCTTCTTCGAGCTCGGTATCTTCGACCCGGCAGAGATGGTTCCATGGAGCAGCATGCCATATTCTAACGTCGACTGCCAGGAGCATAAGGACCATGCGCTCAAGGTTGCGCGCCAGTCAGTCGTGATGCTCAAGAACGACGGTGTGCTTCCTGTACGTCCCGAGAAGGTGAAGAAGATCGCCGTCATCGGTCCTAACGCCAACGACGAGAAGATGATGCTCGGAAACTACAACGGTATCCCATCGGAGACCGTCACCATACTCGAAGGTATCCAGAACGCATACCCTGACGCAGAGGTGACCTACGAAAGAGGCTGCGACCTCGTCGAGGGCTTCGTATTCGTGGATCCTAGGGCCAAGAGAGGTCTCAACACCGAGATCTACATGGGCCTTTCAGAGGAGGAGCAGGCCGAGCTCAGAAAGAAGCAGCAGGCCGAACTCGAGGCATCCACCCCTATCCCTTCGGAGAACTACACTCCTGAGGCACTCGCGGCTCTCGCATCACGCGCAGCCGAGGCAGACGTGATCTTCTTCGTCGGAGGTCTCTCACCGTTCATCGAGGGTGAGGAGATGAGGGTAAGCATCGAGGGATTCAAGGGCGGCGACCGCGAGGTCATCGAGCTCCCTAAGATCCAGGGCAAGGTCCTCAAGGCTCTCCATGACACCGGCAAGCCAGTGGTATTCGTACTCTGCTCCGGCAGCGCTCTCGCACTCGAGCAGAACAAGGACGACTATGATGCACTCATCTGCGCATGGTACGGCGGCCAGGCCGGCGGTACTGCAGTCGGCGACATCGTGAGCGGCAAGGTATCCCCTTCAGGCAAGCTCCCTATCACCTTCTACAAGTCTACCGACCAGCTCCCAGACTTCCTTGACTACGACATGGACGGCAGGACCTACAGGTACATGACCGAGGAACCTCTCTATCCTTTCGGATTCGGACTCAGCTACGCAAGCTTCTCTTACGGCAGGGCCAAGCTCTCTGCCAGGAGCATCAAGGCCGGCGACACCGTTACCGTCAAGGTAAGGGTGAAGAACAGAAGCAAGGTTGACGCTGACGAGGTAGTTCAGGTATACGTGAAGCGCCTCAACGACGCCGACGCTCCTGTCAAGGCCCTCAAGGCTTTCCAGAGAATCCATCTCAAGGCGGGAGAGAGCAAGGTCGTGACCCTCGAGCTCCCTGCATCTTCGTTCGAGTACTATGACTCAGAACTCGACGATATGACCGTCAAGAGCGGCAAGTACAAGATTCTCTGCGGCTCGTCATCAAGCGACAAGGACCTCAAGGCCCGCAAGCTCAGGATTGACTAAACTTTAATCAACCAGATAATGAAGACCACAAACATCCTCAGGAATGCAGTGATATGTGCGGCAGCACTACTCTGCGGAACATTAGCGAACGCCCAGACCAAGACGCCTGAGCTTCTCAAGGCTTCCGATTTCGAGACCGAGATCGACGGAAAGGCCGTTTCACTCTACACAATCACCAACGGTACGATTACCGCTCAGATCACCAATTTCGGAGGCTATGTCGTAGGTCTCTTCACTCCTGACAAGGACGGGAACTACGACAACGTGGTCGGTCACAACGACAATATCCAGCAGTATCAGGGCTTCAGCAGGAACCCTGTGGGCTCGGCTCTCGGTCGCTATGCGAACCGCATCGCCAATGCCAAGTTCAGCATCGACGGTGTCGAGTATCAGGTGACCAAGAACAATGGTCAGCACATACTCCACGGCGGCACCAAGGGCTTCGGCAACATCGTATGGGACGTAGAGAAGGTAAAGAAGAACTCAGTCACCCTGAGCTGCCTTCTCGAGGACGGCCTCGACGGTTTCCCTGGAAACATCAAGACCTACCTCACTTTCGCCATCACCCGCGACAACGGCCTCTCGATCAGCTACAGCGCTACCACCGACAAGCCAACCGTATGCAGCCTTTCGCACCACATCTACTTCAATCTCGAGGGCTTCCACGGAGGTGACATCCTCGGCCATGTGCACAGCATAGATGCTGACAACATCACCGAGTCAGACGCCACCCTCATCCCTACCGGCAAGTTCCTCCCTGTCGACGGCACCCTCTTCGACTTCCGCAAGCCGGTCAAGCTCGGAGACCGTCAGTTCGCAATGCCTACAGGAAGAGGCTTCGGTCCTGGCCAGCCAGCAATCCAGATCCCAGAGGGTATGGTACGCAGCTACGACCAGAACTTCTGCCTCAACCACAAGAAGGCCGGCAAGCTCGAGTGCGTCGCAATCCTCTACTCGCCTGCTACAGGCCGTCAGATGGAGTTCATCAACAACCATCCAGGCATGCAGCTCTTCACCGGTAACCGCGCAGCCGTGGCGATGGAGTCCCAGATGTATCCGGACTCACCTAACCATCCTGAGTTCCCAAGCACCCTCCTCCGCCCTGGCAAGAAGTATCAGCACACTGTGATCTACAAGTTCTCAGTCAAGTAAAGCTGGACAAGAATAAAACAGAACAGCCCCCTGCGATATGCAGAGGGCTGTTTCTTTAATCTTGCTATCTCTTAGTTACGCCTTCCGAAGAAACGGAGGATGTAGAGGAAGAGGTTGATGAAATCAAGATAGAGAGTGAGAGCTCCGATGATTGAGATCTTGATTGTCATATCATTCTCAGGCTGTCCGTAGAGCAGCTCCTTTATCTTCTGAGAATCGTATGCGGTAAGACCGGTGAACACGAGTACGCCGATCGCGCTGATGATCATATCGAACATGGTGCTCTTGAGGAAGATGTTCACGAGCATCGCGATGATAAGACCGATGACTGCCATGATGCAGATGTTGCCGACCTTGGTGAGATCCTTCTTGGTCACAGCTCCGAAGAGTGCCATGACGCCGAAGGTCGCCGCAGTGGTGAAGAACGCGGACGCGATGGTTCCGAGCTCATATACGACGAAAATCGAAGCGAGGGTCGCGCCGTTCACCATCGAATAGAGAAGGAACATGATGGTCGCAGTAACAGGTGAGAGCCTGTCGATTGAGCGTGTGAGACCGATCACGAGAGCGAGTTCGGCGATGATGAGTCCGAACATGACACCGGTATGGCCGAAGATGAAGCTCATCGCCGCTGCGTTGTGCGCCACGTACCATGCGGTGAGTCCGGTGATTGCGAGAGCACCGGTCATCCAGAGATATACGGTCCTGATGAGGGACGCGCTGCTTACGGCAAAGCTGTCGTAGTTGCCGTAGCTGTTGCTATCGTAGTAATTTTCCATAATTTCTGTCCTTTTAAAGTTGTTTGACGCAGCTTTCCAAAGCAATTTCCGTTCCAATGACTACTGATGACAGTTTGTCACTGGAGGCGTGAGGCTTCTCGTATTACTGGATCGCAAGCTTGAGAGCCTTTGCGAGCTGGTCTGGGCAGCTGGTACCCTTGCCGTGGCAGTTGATGCCCTCGATGCGCTCGATGATCTCGCTGATCTTCATTCCCCTGCTGAGGGCTGCGACACCCTGGGTGTTGCCATGGCAACCGCCAAGGAAGGTTGCCGAGCGAAGGACGTCACCCTCGATCTCGAGCTGCATTGCCTGCGCGCATACAGCGCTGCTTGTCTGTACTGTGAGTTTCCTGATACCGTCTTCAGTGCGGTCAGAGATGATAATAGGTTCGAATGCCATTTCTTTGTCTTTTTTGCTCTTGCAAATATATGAAAAAGTCGGATAATTGCTTGCGACGGTACTTTTTCGTATCTTCGCATCATTATGCTCACTCGCAGTAATACGAACTTATAACAAAGACCATAATATGAAGACTAGACTTTTCTCAGCGATAGGCGCACTCTGCCTTCTCGCTTCATGCAACTCAGCGGCTCCAGTAGAGGAACCCGAAGGAATCCACTCAGAGAAGCTCCGCGGCGGAGCGGTGGTCACATGGATCAGGGACACCCCTGCATCAAGGAACACCGGCACCCAGCTCTTCCCCAAGGCAACTCCGGAGCTCGTAGAATCACTCGGACTCACCGACGGCGTGCCTTCTTCAATGGGAGCGTTCGTGCTCTGCAAGGGTGACGAGGTCGCTCTCTTCGACGCCGGCATGGGCTCTCCTGACAGCAAGCTCATCGACGGACTCGCCTACCTGGGCATCGCACCGGAGGACGTGGACTATGTGTTCATCACCCATCTCCATGGTGACCACATCGGCGGCATGATGAAGGACGGCGCAGCTGTGTTCAGCAACGCTGAGGTATACATCTCGCAGCCTGAGTACGACGGCTGGCTCGCAATGGAGGGCAGGAACGCACAGGCTCTCAGCCTGTACGACACCTACGCCGAGCAGATCAAGACCTTCCAGTTCGGCGACGTGCTCCCTATGGACATCGAGACCATCGACGCACCTGGCCACACCCCAGGTCACACCGCATATAAGAGGAATGAGCTCATCGTCGTTGGTGACATCATGCACGCAGTGGCTCTCCAGATGGCAGATTTCTCTATCTCAGCTACCTACGACGGCGATCCTGAGCTCTCTGCAAAGACACGCGAAGAGATGGTGAACATGGCAAAGGAGCAGAAGCTTCTCATGGCAGGAATGCACTTCCCAGAGCCTGCATTCCTCGACTACAGAAAGTAAAATGAAAAGATTCATCTATATCATAGCTTCGGCCCTGCTGCTCGTTTCCTGCGGCGGGCAGAAGCTCACCCCATTCCAGCAGGCGGTAGCCGACAAGGTGCTCGAGCTCAATCCGACCTACAACGAGATCAGCTTCCAGAGGTTCGAGGTGGTTGATTCCACCACCTATGGAACCGAGCTCGCGAGAAGGAAAGGTCTCTTCGAGCTCAAGAATGCCAAGGCCCAGGAGCGTCTCGAGAACTATGCGATGCAGCACAAGGTGAAGAACTTCGAGGCACAGGCGGAGACTATCTCCAAGAGCAAGAAGATACTTTCCGGACTGGACAGCCTGATCAACTCTTTCGCCCAGCACGTGGACGAGATCGCTTACTACGACGTATCCTTCGACGCGACCGTGACCAACCGCAACCAGGTGCTTCACTGCGACGGACTCTATGCCGTAGTCACCCCTGACCTCAGGGTGCTCTGCGTCGTGAAGGACAGGAAGAATCTCCACAAGGGCATGGGCACCGTCATTCCGGGCTACGACGCCCTTCTCGGCGGCGACAAGGACGAGGACTAGCGATGGCTGAGTATAACGAAACCATTCAGGAGGTCCTGGATTTCCTCGAGGCACACTCAATCGCCTACGAGATCTATGTCCATCCCCCACTCTTTACGATCGAGGAGGCTCTCGAATACTGGGAACAGATCGACCGTCGCCATACCGACGGCAGCGGTCCCGTGCACTGCAAGAACCTCTTCATGAGGAACCACAAGGGCAACCGTCACTACCTCATCTCCTACGACTGCCACAAGCAGTTGGACATCCACAGCCTTGAGCACATGCTCCGTCAGGGCAAGCTGTCCTTCGGCTCGGAGGAGCGCCTGATGCGCTGTCTGGGCGTGCGTCCGGGTTCGGTGGGGATGTTCGGACTCATCCATGACATGGACCTCACCGGTGCCGATCCGAAGGAGCTCTTCGAGAACGGCCACAGGATGAAGTTCTTCTACGATTCAGCCCTCCTGAAGGCGACCCACGTCAGCTTCCACCCATGCGACAACACCGCTACGGTGGTCATTTCCAAGGATGATTTCCTCCGTTTCATCACCATCTGGGGCGGCGAGGCCGAGGCACTCGAAATAGATTACGCGAGAAATGGCAATCGTCACAAATGAAATACACCCTAGCATAGTGCCTAGACATAGAATGAAGGGTGATTATTTGATTGGGGTCTAGAATGACAATGTCACACCAGTGATGAGAGAGCGAGGAAGAGACGGTCCGTATATATATCCAGAGTCTCTGTACTCACCTTTGTCGAAGTCCTTCTGGTAAGCGTTGAAGATGTTCTTGATTGCAGCTGTGATTTCCAGCCTGCAACTGTTCATGATATTGAATTCGTATCCAGCCTTAAAGCCCATATCCCAGAATCTTGGAGTTTGGACAGCGATGTCCACTGGAGTGCCGCTTCCCGCCATATGCTGAGTAAGCATGGATCCGGTATATGTACCGTTAACGCTCAGGTTGAGCTGCTTGACTGGCTTGTAGGTCGCAACCATGTAACCATATGAATCCGGGCTGCGGAATACTTTGAGAGTCGCCTCGACATCTGGGTCTGTGCTCCATACTTCCGGCTTCTCATAACGGCTTCTCTGGAATGTCACGCCTGCCTGAATGTTGAAGCTGTTACCGATGTAGACTTTTCCTTCGATGTTGCAACCCAGCACGTTCTCTCCGGAACCGTTGTATCTCTCCATGACACTGCTCATACCTCCATCAGCCCTGTCGCTTGTCTCTCTTAGCGCGAATGTGTTCATGAGCATGATGAAGAATCCCTCTATCATGAAATCCGTTCTTACAGTGCCGAAACTGTGATCCCAGTCACCTGATAGGCTGAATGAGTGCGACTTCTCTTCCTTCAGATTGTCAGCAAGGCGGATTCTGACTCTTTCGCCGCCGACCACGGAAATATGCAGATCTTCATCAAAAGCCTGAGGGGCTCTGAATCCGCTGGCATAGATGGCCCTGAATCCAAGGTCACGAACCGGGCTGTATCTGATGTTGAATCTTGGTGACCATATAGGTGTCTTGATAAGATTATGCTTGTCAAGTCTTACTCCTGCCAGGATTGACCAGTGCTCGTTTTTCCATTCGTTCTGGAAAAAGGCACTTGCAATCTTTACCGTCTGGT
This sequence comes from Candidatus Cryptobacteroides sp., assembly GCF_056207615.1. Lineage (NCBI taxonomy): Bacteria > Pseudomonadati > Bacteroidota > Bacteroidia > Bacteroidales > Candidatus Cryptobacteroides > Candidatus Cryptobacteroides sp. Next base: position 9,349 of record NZ_JBAEER010000140.1, read on the forward strand.
CAGTCACCTGATCGTATCCCAGGGAAATATCATGCAGCCTGTCATAATTGAACTCAGCTCCCATCAGCATCTGTGAAGGCATGAAGAGGAGCCTTTCGAAATTGTACGAATACTGTGCTCCTGTAACAGAAGTGAGGTCTTTCGTCTTTCCGTATGCATTCGGGTCCATCTGGCTGCCGTAATAACTGTTACGGTTGATCAGCTGTGCAGAAGCATAGATGCTGTAGTGATGCCTGCCGTCCGCACTCTGTCCATCAAAGGAGATGGAACCGCTGTTGTTGACATGCTCTGTCTGCTCAGCGATAAGAGCTTCATGGGCAGGATGGTCAAGATTGTCCCCACCACGTCTGAATTCCTTGACTCCGTGATACTCCAAACTTAATTTCGAGAATGGAGTAACAAGAAGATGAGCTCTTGTTCCGACGGTAATCGAATTGATCGTAGGAATGTCGCTGAAGCCATCCTCATTGGCATCGTAGCTCTCCCTGGAGCGTTTCTGACCGAATACGAATGCTCCAGCCTTTCCGTTATCTGTCACCATGGAGGCGTTGACATTGGTAATGTTGTCAAAGGAATTGCTCATTCCCATGGATGTGATGCTGTGGTTTATGCTTGCACTGGGAGACATTGCCTCCTTGGTTATTATGTTGATGGTTCCTCCAATGGCTGACGCGCCATATAATGCGGAACCGCCTCCGCGTACTACCTCCACCCTGTCAATCATGGATGCTGGTATCTGCTCCAGTCCATACACACCGGCAAGCGCAGAAAAGACGGGACGGGAATCTATCAGGATCTGGGTATAGTGGCCACTTAGACCGTCCATTCTGGCTTGTGCGAAGCCACAGTTCTGGCAGTCGTTCTCGACTCTTACTCCGGGCTGGAATGCCAGTCCCTCAGCAAGGGTCGGAGATGATGTCGTAGCGAAGACCTTCTGGTCTATAATGTTTACCAGAATTGGGGATTCCTTTCTGAATGTATGATTTCTGGTAGCGCTGACAACAACCTCGTCAAGCGACATCTGTTCTTCTGAAATTGAGATGTTAACCTCCCGTGATTCGCCAGGCTTTACATCGATGCTGATTGAAGCATCCGAATATCCGATGGACGTTGCTACGAGTTCATACTTGCCAGTTGGAACGTTCCTGAGCGAATAGTGTCCGGAGGATGACGTCTGCGTCCCTATCTTAGTTCCCTTCAACATTACTGTTATGAATGGAAGGTGCTCTCCGGTCTTTGAATCTGTCACGTGACCTTGAATGGTTGAATCAGTGTTTGACTGCGCAAAAGCGCCGAAGGCTCCCGGACACAATGCTAGTCCGAGGGCACACATAATATGCTTGAATTTCATTTGTGAATCTGATGTTTATATAATACGTCGACTAGACCGCTCATTGTGGGCGGTCGATGAATAAAGTATTATATTGACATCGGGGGACCTCTCAGGGTTATAGTTCCAGGATGAAGACCCACTACGACTGCGCTGAAGTCAAAGAATATCGAAGCAATCAGAGGAGTCTCCTGACAATCGGGAATATATGTCTGGGCTGACACATTGTAGATATTCGCCGAAATTAAGTTGATAGTCTGGAACTGCGCACTGGAATGATCATGGGACTTCGCACTCCATGGATGAGAATGGACTATTTTGCCGTATTGTCCTTCGTGGGTATGCGTGAAGAGGGTTGTCGACGCAAAGAAGAATGCGAACAACGCAAGCAGGAAAACGCTACTGACCTTTGAGAACCCTCTATTCATCGGCAGCAAATATATGACAATTTTACGAGTAACCGTATGAATCGGGCATCGTTTGGAGAAATGAAATACGAGCTTCTCGATCTCGAGAGTAGCATTGATTGACGGCTTTGTCTAGAGAATGGCAGCGACGGCTGCGCGCATACCCTCTGACTGGATCTTCGCGAGATTCGCAGCAAGCATGTCGGTAAGGCCAGGGATGGCATTGAGATCCTCACCCCAGATAAGATCTGACGCAGCGAGAACGCCCTCTGCGACCTTGCGGACGTCGCCGCTTGCCCAAAGGTCCTTGAGAAGCTGCATGATTGCAGGATCGTCGTTCGGCACGATCTCGTCCTCTCCCCTCTTACCGCCCTTGTAGTAGGTAGCGATGGCTGCGAGGCCGAGCACGAGGCCCTT
>NZ_JBAEER010000141.1:0-8760 GCF_056207615.1 Candidatus Cryptobacteroides sp.
CGTGATCGCATGTCCAGGCGGCGGATACGCAATGCTTTCGGACACCCACGAGGGTCGTGACTTCAAGGATTGGTTCAATGCCCACGGCTACACCTTCTGCCTCCTCGAGTATCGTCTCCCAAGAGGACATCATGACGTTCCGCTCAGCGACGTACAGGAAGCAATCAAGATCATGCGCGGACGCAAGGATCTCGGAATCGAGCATGTCGGTGTGATGGGATGCTCAGATGGCGGGCACCTCGCTTCAACCGCAGCCACCCACTTCACCAGCGACGAGAACCGTCCTGAATTCCAGATTCTCTTCTACCCTGTGACCACCATGGACCTCTCATATACCCACAGAGGATCTTATGATGGCCTTCTCGGCGAGAATCCTTCGAAGGAGCTCGTGGACCTCTACTCAAACGACAAGCACGTCACCCCTAACACTCCTCCGGCTCTCATCCTCCTCTCATCTGACGACTTCCTCGTACCGGTTGCCAACAGCCTCAGGTACTACGAGGCACTCGTTGCCAACAAGGTGAGCGCATCAATGCACATCTACCCTTCAGGCGGCCACGGCTGGGGCTGGTCAGAAAGAGTCTTCAAGCGTGAATTCGTCGGCGAGATGGAAAGGTGGCTCAACACCGAAGTCCGCAAGATCGAATAACTAGTGACAACATCACCATAACATTCAAGGAGGTCCTTCAAGGGCCTCCTTGTTGTGTTTATCTTCATTTTACGCTATATTTGTAGTCTATGATAAAGCTAACTACCCCGTTCAAGACATCTAGTTCTCACACCTCGCTTAGGGGGGGGCCGCAAGTAATTCAATAACAACTACTTACATACAATTACACACCTACAGTCTCATGACTGCGGGAGGAATTCGTATGTCCATCACGGAACAATCAATAATCAAATAAAAAATTCAATGGAAAGAAAGATCAACAACGGCGAATACGTATCGCCAAAGATCTCTGTGATCGAGATCCAGTCACAGGAGATCATCGCATCCAGCGGTGACCAGCCAGTTACAGTCAGCAACCCATGGGGTGGTAACGAAGAGGAAGAATGGTAGTGAAGGAGGAAAGAAGATGAAGAAAGTATTTACAATCCTCGCGGCAGCAGTAGCCGCACTCAGCCTCGCATCATGCAACAAGGAGGAGATCCCTGCCGAGCAGCCAACCGCACCAGAAATCAAACTCAACATCACCGTCGGCAACCTCGACGGCACCGCCGACACCAAGGCCATCAAGACCGGATGGACTGCTGGCGACAAGATCAATGTGTGGTTTGATGAAATCAACTATGAGAACCCTGATCTTATCATGACTTACGACGGAACAACATGGTCTGTCGGAACTCTTAACAAGACTCCAGAAGAAAGTGGTTTCATGTACATTCTTTATGAAGGATACAACGATTGGAACATGTATAGACACACAAGTCAATATCTTTACCCAAATGACACTCGGTTCATAGATATTGACTCATATGCTATGCCAATCGCTTATACAAACTATGGATCCATCAGCTATACTTTCGAGTCAAACACACTCACTGCTGATATCGACTCATGGCAAAGTCTTACTAAGGTTCAGGTTGTTATAACAGAACTTGATCCAGCAAATGCCAAAAGATATGTGCTTAAGTGTCCAGGCCTTCAGGTAGGTGTTCCATACTTAAATACATTCAACATCTCAATTTCTAACGCTTCCTATGGAAGATACACTGTCGGTGTTGCAAATGAGGATGGCGTTGCATTCAATTTCACATCAGTGAGCTCTGTTAACAATTCGACACAGACTTGGGAATTCACTCTTCTTGACACAAGTACAAACATTGAGAAGACATATACAGTTACAGGCAAAGAAATTACAACAGGGCCTAGCACTATCAAAGGTATCAAGATTGCAGAAAGCAAGTTTACTCTATCTTATGCGATTCCTGAGGCTGTGGATCTAGGCCTTTCTGTCAAGTGGGCGTCTTTTAATGTTGGTGCAAAAAAAGCTGCAGATACGGGATATCGTTTTGCATGGGGACATACTACCCCTATGATAGATTGGGACTCTTATGCTTGGACAAACTACGACCCTAATACATGGCAGGCTTCAAAGTACAATAATTCTGACAATCTTGTTACTCTTGCATCTGCCGATGACCCAGCAGCAGCCCTGGGTAATGGCTGGCGTTCTCCGACAAAAGAAGAGATGGAAGAGTTGCTTTCGAAATGCAGCGTAGTAGAGGGTATGGAAGGATATATGTCAGGTCTTAGAATCACAAGTAATTCAACAGGCAAGTCAATCTTTTTACCTTTCTATTCGTATATGAATGATGAAGGCGCTTGGAGTGATTTCACCTATTACTGGACATCTACTCGAGTTAATAATTTAAACGATAGTGCTTTCGCTCTAGAGACCCGCCTTGGAGTGGATGGTCAAGCTTACGTAACTACTTGTGCTCGACATTGGGGCGCTCCAGTACGTGCTGTAAAGAATTAGATGAATACGCGCAAAGTAAAATCTGCTAACGGCAGAGAGAAATAATAAAAAAGAAGAGCACCTATCCGGACAAGGATAAGTGCTCTTCTTTGAGTTCGCGGCACGGAAGCCACCGAACACAAAATGAGTTTCTATGATTCTCTAACCCAAAGTGAGTCCCTACATCATTCTTAGTTCGAAGGCGTCAGCATAAGGAATCATCCTGTGGTACTCATGATTCTCGATCCAAGCCTTCTCTTCATGGCTTATTTCTGACACCTTGCGCGAAGAGCAATCCTTCAGCTTGTCACATACGGCATCGATGATTGTCATCTCCACATCAGAAAGAACGCCATCGTCAGCCTTGGACTTAGCCACCAGTACCTGTCCTCCGAACTCTCCAATATCGCGAGGCTCTTGTCCGATTTCGTCAAATTCGCTATACACCTTTTCCCAGCGTTCAGGTACAGGACCGTGGTCAATAGCGCGATATGCCAACCCCGTCATTGCCATGCCCCTCTCGCGATATGACACGAAGTCAATATAGAAAAGCATCTTGTTCATCTTGGTCACCCACATCTCGTCACACTGCTCCAACACCCGGAGCATCACGTTCTTCAGACGCTTAAGCGACAAAGGAGCATAACCATTCTCCTCTCCACGGCCAAAGGCGAAAACTCTTTCCATCTCATATTCTTCGATGCGTCTTGCCTCTCGTTGGTCTATTATAGCCTGCACTTTCCTACTTACCACCTCATATTCCTTATCCGACAGCACACCACGGGCACTCTTCACGAAGTCCATCATAACTTTCGGATTCATAGCAGAACGGATCACGCGTCCGTTAGACACGCTCGGAATCTCCTCCTGTTCGTATTTTCGCCACTGGTTCTCGCCGAATCCAAGAATCAGGGACATCTTCTGGGCAGAAAGTCCATACCTCTCCCTGAGGGCAATGATCTCGTCCGTGTAAGGGATGCCATATTTCTGGCAATATTTTTCGTGCATCTGATGACACCACACGCCATCGCTTTCCGTTGTAGTAAAGCGATTTCCGGTGTCCACACATTCATAGTAAGGATACCACACTTCATACATATCCTTGCGGTACTCGATTTTTTCCAAGTCCCACTTAAGGATCATATGTCCGCCGGTGATCGGACTCACCAAATTCTTTTCGTCGTTCAGCATAGTCATTCTTCCTTGACTTCTTTAAACGGATACTGCATCGGATGTTCTGCAACATGGAACGAGATGCAGATTGTATTATTGCCAGGACGGCCTAAAGTAATCTTGATGTAGATTTCGTGACCCTCAACATCCTTTCCAAATACCCACATCTCGCCAAAGCCATTCAGCTGATCCTTTATCGGTCCCTCAGAATAGTTCTCCACCTCTATGCTCTTCACCACATTCAAGCGATCTATACTACGGAAATTCAGGAAAGACATCGTCTCCTTGTTCTTCTCCCTGTTATCCAAGAAGAATATACCCCAAATCTCCAACTTCACCTTGAACTGATTAAGAAACAGTTCCACTTCGCCTCTTGTCGCCATATCGTTACCAATATCTATCACACGTTAAGGTGGTACATCATGGCACAAAAATACAATTATTCGACTTTATGGCAAAATCTTTCGTCACAAACACACCGCCACGAACTCAAAAAAAACAGGGAAAATGAAGCCAGCCGTCACAAAACTCAGAGAATCCTCATCGCGATCGCGGCGCAGGCCTCGGCATCTGCGAGCGCGTGGTGATGGTTCTCGAGAGAATAACCGCATGCTTGTGCAACCGTCTGCAACTGATGGTTCGGAAGCATGTTTCCGTAATGGCGCCTTGATGCGGTAAGGGTATCTCGGAACTCGTAGTCGGGATAGGTCATGCCATAGACGGAGAACACTGCCCTGAGGCAGCCTTCGTCGAACCGGCTGTTATGCGCGACGAAAGGAATCCCCATCTCCTCGAGGGACAGTCCCTGACCAATCTCCCTCTCCAGGGCTTCCCACACATAGGGGAACACGGGAGCATCATCCGTGTCGCAGTGACCCAGCCCATGCACCCTCTGGCAGAACCATTTGTAGTAGTTTGGTTCGGGTTGGATAAGGCTATAAAATGAGCGCACAACTTCCCCATCCTCGAACAGTACGGCACCGACGCTGCACACGCTCGTAGGACATTCGTTAGCCGTCTCGAAGTCGATTGCTATTCCCCTGCGCATTTACTCGAAGATGACCGTCTTATTCTTATATGTAAGAATCTTGCGGTCTATGTGCTTGAGCACGGCACGGCTGAGGACGATCTTCTCAAGGTCCTTTCCCTTGTAGACGAGAGTCTCAGGGGTATCCTTGTGGGAGATCCTGATTACATCCTGCTCGATGATAGGACCTGCGTCGAGATCCTCTGTCACATAGTGACTGGTCGCACCGATGATCTTCACTCCCCTCTCGAACGCCTGATGGTAAGGCTTCGCGCCGATGAAGGCAGGAAGGAATGAGTGGTGGATGTTGATGATGTTGTGAGGATACTTCTCGATCATCTTCGGAGAAATGATCTGCATATACTTGGCAAGCACGATGAAATTGATGCCAAGCTCCTCGAGGAGAGCCATCTCCTTAGGCTCGAGCTCGTCCTTGTTGCTCTTGTTGATCGGGAAGCAGTAGTAAGGGATTCCGAAGCGCTCGGCAACAGGACGGAGGTCCTCATGGTTGCTGACGATGCATGGAATCTCAACCTCCCACTCGCCTGCGGTGTAGCGCGCAAGTATGTCGAAGAGACAATGGTTCTGCTTGCTCACGAAGAGAGCCATCCTCGGCTTCACGTCGCTGAAGTAGATTCCGAATTCCATATCGAACTTCTTCGCGAATATAGTGCGGAAGTACTCCTTGATCTGATCGCGAGGAATGGTGAAGCCCTCAAGCTCCCACTCCAGCCTCATGAACAGGACGTTGTTGATCCTGTCCACGTACTGGTCGGTATATACGATGTTTCCGTTGTTGACGGAGATGAAGTTCGTGATTTCGGTCACGATGCCCTGCCTGTCCGGGCAGTGCAGAAGCAACTTCGCTGTAGTTCCCATGGCAATCCCTCCGTCGACTAGAGCTGATCGCTGTAAACGGCGCCTGGGAGGTCGTGCTGGTTGTAGCGAGATGCCATAGACATACCGTACGCACCTGCTGACTTGATGGTGAGAAGGTCGCCACGGCGGGTCTCTGGAAGAGTAAGGCTGTCTGAGAAGACATCGGTAGACTCACAAGCAGTTCCCACGATGGTGTAACGCTCCTTCTTAGGAGAAGTAGAGGTGATGTTCTCGATTGAGTGGTATGCTCCGTAAAGTGCAGGACGGATGAGTTCGGTCATGCTGGAGTCAACGATCACGAGCTTGCGACCGGTCGCGGTGGTCTTGTTGTAGAGCACGCGGGTGATGAGCTCACCACACTCTCCTACTATGGACCTGCCGAACTCGAAATGCACCTGACGGTCACCTACGCGGAGGTGAGAGTTGATGATTGAGAATACGGATGCGAAGTTAGGGATAGGCTCGTTCTCAGGCATGTCATAGTTGATTCCGAGTCCGCCGCCGACATCGACGAAATCGAGCTCGAATCCGAGGTTGGTAAGGTTCTCGACGATGACGTTGACCTTGTTGCAGAGGTATTCGAATACATGAAGCTCGCGGATCTGCGAACCGATATGGAGGTGCATACCCTTGATGTTCACGTTCTTGAGCTGCTTGATATCAGAAGCCCTCTCGAGTATCATCTCGTAAGAGATACCGAACTTGCTGTCTGCCTGACCTGTGTCGATACACTTGTTGGTCATAGGGTCGATATCAGGGTTCACGCGGAGACCCACGTTCACCTTCTTGCCCATCTCACCGGCGAAGCGGTCGATGACCCAGAGCTCTTCCATGCTCTCGACATTGATGGAGAATATCTCCTGCTCAATGGCGTACTTGATCTCCTTGTCCTTTTTGCCGACACCTGCGTACACGATGGTCTTAGGGTCGAAGCCGGCCTCGATGGCGCAGCGAACCTCATTGCCGCTGGCACAGTCGATGCCGAGTCCGTATTCGCGGATCACCTGGAGGATGTGCGGATCATAGTTAGCCTTGATGGCATAATGTATTGCGTAGTTGTACTTGCTTGCCACTGAAGTAAGAGACTCGAGAGTCTGACGAAGCAGGTCGATGTCATAAAGATAGAATGGGGTTTCCTTCTCTACGAGGGTAGACGCCAATTGTCTGCTGAGCATAGTCTTAAATATTCTTTTTCGTTAGTCCGTAAGAAAGGCAAAGGTAAGGATTCGTGAATTAAAATGCAAGAACACGCCCCTGTTAGTCTTTTACTTGATGAACATTAAACCAAAGCCTGCTGATTTCATCAAATTATAGCCATATTTGACGAACACGAAGAACAACAACATCAGATAACATGAAAAAGACACTTATCACCCTTGCCGCACTCGTATGCGCAGCCATCACACTCAACGCACAGCCAGGCAGCGGAATGCCAGGAAGACCAGGCGGAATGCCAGGCGGAAACCGCGAGCCTAACACAACCGGAATGTTCGGAATGATGCAGGTCAGCTGCAACTTCGACCCTTATGTAGCAGAACCTGAGGGATTTGACGTCGAGCGTCATGGAATAGACCATGGCACCCTCGAGACCATCGAGTACTTCTCGCAGACCACAGACACGACCCGTAGGGCTACCGTATACCTTCCACCAAAGTTCGACGCTTCGAAGAAATACAGCGTTCTCTACCTTCTCCACGGTATCGGAGGTGACGAGAAGGAATGGCTCCAGGGTGTTCCGAATGTGATCATGGACAACCTCTATGCTGACGGAAAGGTCGAGGACATGATCATCATCATGCCTAACGGTCGTGCACAGAAGGACGACCGCCCTATCGGCAACGTATATGCAGGTTCTGCTGCGTTCGCAAACTTCGAGAACGACCTCATCAACGACCTCATCCCATTCATCGAGGGCAAGTATAACGTCTATACTGACAAGGACCATCGCGCTATCGCTGGTCTCTCAATGGGCGGAGGTCAGTCACTCAACTTCGGTCTCGGTCATCTCGAGCTCTTCTCTTACGTAGGCGGCTTCTCATCTGCCCCTAACACAGGCATGCCTGAGCAGCTCATCCCGGACATCGAGAAGACGAAGAAGGAGAACAAAGTACTCTGGATGGTATGCGGCGGCAAGGACGGTCTCATGTACAACAGCTCAAGGCTCAAGGCATACTGCGACGAGAAGGGCGTCCCTTGTACCCTCATCAACTATCCTGACGGAGAGCACAACTTCGTCGTCTGGAAATATGGACTCTACAACTTCGCACAGCTGATTTTCAAATAGTCTCTGACGCCTAAAAACGAGGCCGCCCCCAAAAAAACGGGGCGGCCTCATTTTTCATTTGTCAGTCAGCGTACGCCCTACGGCATCCGCCCATCCAGCTTTCAGAGCAGCAACCTTTCCCTCGTCTGCCGAAGCCTCGAATACATGCTCAGCCTTCCATTGCATCTTCAGTTCATCAATGTTCTTCCAGAATCCCACCGCGAGTCCCGCAAGATAAGCCGCGCCGAGGGCCGTGGTCTCAGTGACTTCTGGCCTTACCACCTTCGTGCCGAGAATGTCGGACTGGAACTGCATGAGAAGGTTGTTCCTCGATGCTCCACCGTCCACCTTGAGCTCGCCCAGCGGCATCTGCGCATCCCTTTCCATCGCCGCAACTATGTCCATGGTCTGGAAGGCAATTCCCTCCAGCGCCGCCCTTGCGATGTGCGCGGCCGTGGTACCGCGAGACAGACCGTGTATGCTGCCCTTTGCGTACTGATCCCAATAGGGAGCGCCGAGACCGGTCAGCGCCGGTACGAGATAGACACCGCCGTTATCCGGAACCGAGGTCGCGAGCGCCTCGACGTCTGACGATTTCCTGATGATTCCGAGTCCGTCGCGCAGCCACTGGACGATCGATCCCGCTACGAAGATCGAGCCTTCGAGCGCGTAATTGACCTGATCTCCTATCTTCCATGCGATGGTGGTGAGCAGGTTGTTGCGGGACATGATAGGGGTCGTGCCGCTGTTCATCAGCAGGAAGCATCCGGTGCCGTAGGTGTTCTTGACTGAGCCCGGCTCTGTGCACATCTGTCCGAAAAGGGCGGCCTGCTGGTCGCCGGCAATGCCTGCGACAGGGACATTGCCTCCGAGGAGGGAGGTCTCTCCGTAGATCTCGGAGCTTGAGCATACCTTCGGCATCATGGATGCCGGGACCCCGAGGATGTCGAGGAGCT
>NZ_JBAEER010000142.1:0-5089 GCF_056207615.1 Candidatus Cryptobacteroides sp.
GACTGCCTTGTGGATGACGTTTACGCGCACCTCCTCGGTAGAGAGCTTGATGATAGTGTCTGAGAGTGCCTCGATAGATCCGTCCACCTCTCCCTTGACGATGAAGTTGAGCTCCTTGAAGTTTCCGATCGCCATACGGCGTCCGATCTCTTCGAGAGTCATATGCTTCTGGGTCTTGATGCCCTGGATACGGATGAGCTGCTCACGCTTGTTGGCGATGTCCTTAGCTTCCTTCTCGTCAGTCATGATGTTGAAGGTCTCACCTGCTGTAGGTGCTCCGTTGAGACCGAGGACGGTCACAGGAGTTGAAGGACCTGCCTCGTTGACCTTCTGGCCACGCTCGTTGTACATAGCCTTGATACGTCCCCAGTTGCTTCCGCTGAGCATGAAGTCTCCGACATGGATGGTACCGTTCTGCACGAGCACGGTAGCCACGTAACCACGTCCCTTGTCGAGGGCGGACTCGATGATCGCACCTGTACCTCTGCGTGAAGGATCAGCCTTGAGCTCGAGCATCTCTGCCTCGAGGAGCACCTTCTCGAGAAGGTCCTCGACGCCGATACCCTTCTTTGCGGAGATCTCCTGGCACTGGTATGTACCACCCCAATCCTCGACGAGGATGTTCATGTTGGAGAGCTGCTCGCGTATCTTCTCTGGGTTCGCGCCTGGCTTATCGATCTTGTTGATCGCGAATACCATTGGGACACCTGCTGCCTGAGCATGGTTGATTGCCTCGACGGTCTGCGGCATGATCGCGTCGTCAGCAGCGATGATGATGATCGCGAGGTCAGTCATCTTCGCACCACGTGCACGCATTGCGGTGAATGCCTCATGGCCCGGAGTATCAAGGAAGGTGATGTGACGTCCGTCAGGGAGCTTCACGTTGTATGCACCGATGTGCTGGGTGATACCGCCGGCCTCACCTGCGATGACGTTGGACTTGCGGATGTAGTCGAGGAGGGAAGTCTTACCATGGTCGACATGACCCATGACGGTGATGACAGGTGGACGGGATACGAGCTCACCGCCCTCTTCTTCCTCGCTCTGGTTGATGGCCTCGGTGAGCTCTGCGGTGACGGACTCAACCTCGTATCCGAACTCCTCTGCAACGAGCACGAGGGCCTCAGCGTCGAGACGCTGGTTGATGGATACCATGAGACCGAGACTCATGCAGGCACCGATTACCTTGGTGACAGGGGTGTTGTTCATGAGGATGGCAAGGTCGTTGACGGTAACGCACTCGGTTACCTTCAGTACCTTCTTCTCCATCTCCTGCTGCTCGAACTCCTCCATCATCCTATTGGCAGCGGCCTCTCTCTTGTCCTTCCTGTGCTTTGCGCCGAACGTGTTCTTGCTCTTGTTCTCGTTCATGCGGGCGTAGGTCTCCTTGATCTGCTTCTGGATCTGCTTCTGCATCTCCTCCTGCTCGGCCTCAGTCATTGCTGGCTTAGCGAAGCGATCGTCGTTGCCTCTTCTCTTCTTGCCGTTGCCGCCGTTGTTGTTATTGTTGTTCCTGTTGTTATTGTTGTTTCCGTTTCCGTTGTTACCGCCATTGCCGCCATTGTTCCTGGTAGCATGTGCGTTCACACCCTCCACCTTGGTCACGTCAACCTTCTGGCTGCCGTTACCTGAGATGCGCTCACGCTTGCCTTTCTTCTTGGCTTTCTTCTTGTCGAACTGGCTGAGGTCGATCTTGTCCACGACCTTAGGGCCGCTGAGCTTCTCAACCTCGATCTTCACTTCGCGAGGTTCAGCCTTCACAGCTTCGGCAGGGGCAGCGACCGGAGCTTCGACAACCTTCACCTCTTCTACTTTCTTAGGTTCCTCGACAGGCTTTACGGCCTCTGGAGCAGGCTCTGCTGGCTTTGGAGCAGGCTTCTTCTTGTCGAACTGGCTGAGGTCGATCTTGTCTACGACCTTGAGGCCAGTCTCCTCCGCTACAGGCTTCTGGACAGGAGCAGGCTCTGCTGGCTTCACCTCTTCCACTGGCTTCTGGACAGGTGCTGGCTCTGCCACTACCGGAGCAGCAGGAGCCTCCACAGGCTTAGCAGGCTGGACAGGGGCTTCCTTTGCTGGAGCAGCCGAAAGGTTGTTTGACCTGACGACAACTTCCACTTCAGGTTCGTCGTCCTCCTTGTCTGATTTCTTGCGTGTAGCGTTATCTATGATTTCCTTGAACTTGATGGTGGTCTTCTCGGCCTCCATCTTCGCCTTCTGCTCGTCGCCGAAGGCGCCCTGCAACATCGGAACGACCTCGTCGGAAACCTTCGCATTAGGGCTGGCATCTACATCGAAGCCCTTGCCCTTGAGAAAGTCAACCAACGTGCCCAGTCCGATATTGAACTGCTTTGTAAGTTTAAATAATCTGATTTCTGCCATTATCTTTTACCCCTTGTCTTTTTAGGTTAGAATTAGTCTTCGAACTCTGCACGGAGGATGTCGAGAACCTCAGCTACGGTCTCGTCCTCGAGGTCAGCCCTCTTGGCGATATCCTCTGCAGGAATAGCGAGCACGCTCTTCGCGGTGTCGCAACCGATGCCCTGGAGCTTGTCGATGATCCACTGCTCGATGACATCGTTGAAGTCCTGGAGAAGTACGTCCTCCTCCTCGGCCTCCTGCTGCTCGATCTCTCTCCATACCTCGATCTCCTTACCTACGAGCATGCTTGCAAGACGGATGTTGCAACCGCCCTTACCGATACCCTTCTTGACCTCGTCAGGCTGCATGTATACCCTGATCTTGTCGTCGTCTGGTGATGCTACGATAGAAGAGATCTTTGCTGGGTTGAGGGCCCTCTGGATGAGGAGCTGGGTGTTGCTGGTCCACTGGAGTACGTCGATATTCTCGTTGCGGAGCTCGCGAACGATTCCGATGATGCGGGCACCCTTGACACCGATACATGCTCCGATAGGGTCGATGCGCTCGTCATAAGACTCTACGGCAACCTTTGCCCTTTCGCCTGGGATGCGGACAACCTTCTTGATTGTGATGAGACCGTCATAGATCTCAGGAACCTCCTGCTCGAAGAGCTTCTCGAGGAAGTCGTCTGAAGTCCTTGAGAGAACGATGTAAGGAGTGGTGTTGTTCTTCATCTCGACGCTCTTGATGATGGCCTTCACCATGTCGTTCTTCTTGAAGTGCTCGCCAGGGATCTGCTCGCTCTTAGGGAGACGGAGCTCATTGCCGTCCTCGTCGAGGATGAGCACTTCCTTAGACCAGGTCTGGTATACCTCGCCAGTGAAGATCTCACCGATCTTTCCAGTGTATTTGTTATAGAGGTTTGCCCTCTCGATATCCATGATACGTCCCTGGAGGTTCTGCTTGAGGTTGAGGATACCTCTGCGGCCGAACTCCTTGAGCTCAACGGAACGAACATACTCGTCGCCGACCTCGTAGTCGTCGTCTACGTCTGCGAGAGCGATCTGGGTTGCAGGATTCTCGACCTCCTCTACGACCTCGAGGGTCTGGTAGATCTCGCAGTCTCCCTTGTCAACGTTGACGATCACGTCAAAGTTGTCAGCAGAGCCGTAAGTCTTGGCGAGCTGGGTCTTGAATACGTCCTCGAGGACGCCCATCATGATGTTCCTGTCGATGTTCTTCTGTTTCTTGAACTCGGTGAACGCGTCTTTAAGTTCTATTTTCTGTTCCATTTTGATTTATATGTTTTATTTTTCACTATTCAAAAACCACGAACGGAGTGACTGAGTTTACCTCGGCGAAGCTGTACCGGTCCTCATGCTCTACCATCACCTTCTTCTTGCTTCCTTCCACGGCTTCCTTAGCACTGTACTTGAGGGCGATTCCCTCCTCGTCTGCAGCGACGAGGGTGGCTACCATCTTCTTGCCGCCCTTGAGCGCAACCTCTACCTGAGTGCCTACAGCCTTGATGTACTGCTTGAGAATCTTGAATGGCTGGTCGAGACCTGCGGATGACACTGTCAGCGCATAGTCCTCGACATCCCTGTCGAAGGCTGCGGTGAAGGCGTCGTTGATTGCCTCACAGTCTGCAAGGTCTACCACTCCTTCCTCGGATTCGATGGTAATGATAATTTCATTATCTTTGCTGACCTTAAGGTCGACAAGAAAGCAACCGCGTGCAACGACTGGTCCGCTTATTGCATCTTTAATTTCAGATATGTTCATCTTTGGCTTCGAGGTATATAAAAAGGGGCCCTCTTCGGTCCCCTTTATCGTTCTCACGCCGCAAAGATACGAAGTATTTTATAAATAGCAAAACCAATTTACCATCATGGAGTTTACAGTTAGGCAGATAGCCGAAGTGCTCGGAGGAACCGTCGAGGGAAACCCGGATGCGGTCATCACATCTCCTGCGAGGATCGAGAGCGGAAAGCCGGGGACTATCTGTTTCTATGCTAACCCAAAATACGAGAAATACGTCTACGAATGTGAGGCGACGGCGATCATTGTCAACAAGGACTTCGTGCCGCAGGCTGAGGTCAAGGCGACCCTGATCCGCGTGGAGAACGCCTACGAGTCGGTGGCGAAGCTGCTTGACTATGTCACGGCGCAGAAGAAGGCATATCGCCGCTATCGTGGATGGCGCAGCCGCGTCCGTCTCTCCGCAAAGCTCGGAAAGAAGGTCTACGTGGGAGATTTCAGCTATGTCGGACGCCATGCCGTCGTAGGCGACTGTACCAAGATCTACGAGCAGGTATACATCGGTGACGACGTGCAGATAGGCCACCATTGCATCATCTACCCTGGAGTGAAGATCTATCCGGGCATGGTGATAGGAAACAATGTCATACTCCATTCGGGAGTCGTCATCGGCGCTGACGGATTCGGTTTCGCTCCTACCGCAGACGGCTCATACAAGAAGATAGAGCACACTGGAAACGTGATCATCGAGGACGATGTCGAAATCGGCGCCAACAGCTGCGTGGACAAGTCCCAGATGGGTGCGACCATCATCCGCAAGGGCGTGAAGATCGACAACCTGGTGCAGGTTGCGCACAACGTCGAGGTCGGGGAGAACACCGTTCTCTGCGCGATGGTCGGAATTGCCGGAAGCTCGAAGATAGGAAAGCAGTGCGTGCTCGCAGGACAGGCCGGTGTCGCCGGTCATCTG
>NZ_JBAEER010000143.1:0-3615 GCF_056207615.1 Candidatus Cryptobacteroides sp.
TACTCGAAGGAGAATGCGACCACCTGATCCTGATAAGTTCAAAAAGCACTAAGATAATGGAGGAAAATGATTTACCTTCATATCTCTCACCAGATAGGGCTGCGTCTATAATTGCTGCAAGACACTTGTTCAAGGATAGTCCTGTTACAGTTTTTGACCTGGGAACGATACTTACTGTTGATTATATTTCCGAGGATGGGAGATATCTCGGTGGAGTCGTATCTCCTGGCTTCATGACAAGATATAAGGCTATCAACAGATACTCTGGAAAGACACTCCCTCTTCTGCTTGACATGCCGGATGAAATAGAGGAGCATGGCACTTCAATTGAGTCTTCAATAAGGACTGGAACAGTTTCAGGCATAATGTTTGAAATCCAAGGTCAGATGGACTCTCATCCCTCAAACATCAGCGTTTTTACGGGAGGAGACGCGAATTATTTTGCAAAAAGGCTTAAAAATTCCATCTTTGTAGTTTGTAACCTTGTATTGATGGGGTTGGCTTTAATAGCTGACAGATATGAATAGAAACTTCAGGAAGTTAATTTCAGTCATATCCTTCATTTTAGTGTCCGTCTGTGTATTTGCGCAGGACGGCGCTTTCAATGCGTATTCACCATATTCAGTCTATGGTATCGGAGATATCCTCAAGGAGGGTAACGCCTTCACCAAGACCATGGGTGGTGTTGGTATCGCAACCAGGAACAGAAGGTATATCAACTATCTCAATCCTGCTGCCATAACCGCAAGAGACAGTCTTTCATTCATGGCTGACTTCGGTTTGCAGGAGAATAACAAGGTGTTCTCACAGAAGGTAGGTGACACTGCCTACAAATCTGCAAACAATACCTTCAACATCTCTGACTTCGTGCTCAGCTTCCCTATATGGAGGTCATCTGCATTCATGGTAGGTGTCGCACCTTTCAGTGACATCGGATATGATTTCTCTTCAGTGGAAGAAAGACCTGAGATCATAGGAAATACCAATAACATCACTTACAACTCTTACGGTAGCGGTGGTGTATATCAGATTTTTTTCGGTGCAGGTGCAACTTTCTGGAAGCGTCTCTCCGTCGGAGCTGAGGCTATCTACTATTTCGGAACTCTCGACAAGATCACCAATACCGTATTCTCTGACAATTCGTACAGAAGCGTGAACGCTGGTTATGAGACTCAGGTGAGATCATTCTCGGGAAAGGTAGGTATCCAGTATGAGCAGAAGATTGCCGGCAACGTGAGCATGATACTCGGAGCAACCTATCGTCCTATGACAAAGATGTCTGGTGAACTCAATGACTACAGCTATGCAGTTGCAAGTGAGCTTACAGATACCCTCAGGTACAATCCTGTATCTCTCAAGGATCAGGGTCTCATGTTCGGTGACGAAATCGGAGTAGGTCTCAGCGTGAAGGGCGGCGAGAAGTGGAGCGTAGAGTTTGACTACCTCAGAAGCGACTGGTCGAAGAGCGGTCTCGACGAGGCTACAGGCTTCAAGGTATACAATCATTCAGGAAAGCTTTTCTCATCTTCCGTATCCCAGTCTTTCAGGGCCGGATTCGAGATTACACCTAACAGAAATGATATCCGTTACTATTTCAGGAGGGTCACATATCGTGGTGGAATCTATCATGAAGAGCAATCTTTTCTCATGGATGGACACAAGGTCAGCGCTTCTGGCATAACTCTTGGTATGACATTACCAGTGTTCAGACTTTACAACGGTCTGACCTTCGGAGTAGACCTCGGACAGAGGGGTAATCTGAAGAGCGACACGATGGTGAGAGAAAGATACGCTACCATATATGTAGGATTCAATATTCATGATATTTGGTTCCAGAAACCTAGGTATAACTAACGACATCTTAACTGACAAAAAACAAATAATCAGAGATATGAAAAAATTAGCAATCCTCTTTGCATCTGTACTCATGGCTGCATCATCAGTACAGGTTTTCGCTCAGGACAATCTTGATCCAGAGTGCATCAAGTACCTCTCTTATTACAAGGAGTATTACAAGCAGAAGAGCTATGAGCAGGCTCTTCCTTCATGGAGACAGGCCTTCAAGCTTTGCCCTCCTAACACCCGTGAGACTGTATACACCGAGGGTGCTGCAATCTACAGGTACATGATCAACAAGAACCGCAACAATGCCGTAGCAAGAGAAGCTTACGTTGATACCCTTCTCCTCCTCCACGACATGCGTGCTCAGTACTATCCAAAGAACGCAGTTACTTCCCTTAACAACAAGGGTCTCGATATGGTAAACTATGTTCAGGACGACAACAAGGCTCTCTACAAGGACCTCGGCGCCATCATCGCTAACAACGGTGAGCAGACCAAGCCTCAGATCTTCCTCTTCAACCTCAATGCCGCTGTCGCTCTCTTCAAGGACGGTGTCATCGATGCTGAGGAAGTCATCAATACCTACGAGAACTCAATGTCATACCTTGAGGCTATCTGCGATAAGGACGGCAGCGAGACAAACGCTAAGGTAAAGAGCGATGTCGAGAACATCTTCATCTCTAGCCACGTTGCTGACTGCGACAACCTCCTCGCTCTCTTCGGACCTCGCTACGATGCAGATCCTGAGAACGTAGACCTCGCAACCAAGATCGTGAAGATGATGGGTACCACCGAGGGTTGTACCAGCAATGACCTCTTCCTTAACGCTGTCAACGTAATGCATAGCAAGAATCCTTCTTACCTCTCAGCTTACAACCTCTTCAAGCTCTACTCTTCACGTGGAGACTACAACAAGGCTGTATCTTTCGCAGAGGAGGCTATAGCTTACGATGAGTCAGATGCGAAACTCGACGCTCAGTACAACTACGAGCTTGCTGCATACGCTATCAAGAGCGGTAAGACCGCTAAGGCATTCGAGGCTGCAACCAAGGCTGCAGAGCTTGATCCTTCACTCGCAGCAAAGGCTTACATGATCTGCGCAACCGCTTGGGGTGCTACCAACTGTGGTGGTGACGACATGGCTCGCCGCGCTCCTTACTGGGTAGCAGTTGACTACCTCAACAAGGCAAAGGCAGCTGACGCTTCACTCGCAGACGAGGCTAACAGCCTTATCTCACAGTACGCTAAGTACTATCCTCAGACTGCTGATGCGTTCATGTACGGTTACCAGGATGGTCAGTCTTACACTGTTGCTTGCAACGGTATGAGGGCTACCACTACCGTCAGGACTCAGAAGTAATATAGGATTTGAATATTATCCGACATACTGTCAGAATGATTGCAACCGCTTCGGCGGTTGCTTTCGTCGTTTATTCCTGCAGTGATAATTCTGCTGCCGACGACGGAGATAAGGGTGAGCTCAAGCCTCTCCAGGTCGTCGACAACATGTTTGTCGTGCAGACCCAGAACGGCGATCTTCAGCTCAGAATGGAGGCTGACAGGATGGAGAGATACCAGGACGACAGTACTTCATGGGAACTCTTCCCGGACGGCTTTGCCGCTTACATGTACCAGATCGAGACAGGCAAGCTTGAGACGACGATCTTTGCTGACCAGGCCAAGCATGTCAAGCCGAACAGCGGAGATGAGGTGTGGCAGGCGTTCGGAAACGTGCGCGTGAGGAACGAGATCAAGGACGAAACCATGGAGACT
>NZ_JBAEER010000144.1:0-19088 GCF_056207615.1 Candidatus Cryptobacteroides sp.
TGTTGCCCATCCTGCGGTTGCCGCTTGCGCTGACGCCCATGCGCTGAGGCTGGTTGGCCATGAGCTCGGTAGCCTCCTCGAAGAGCTTCTTAGACTGTACGAGACACCTCTCGGCGAGCTCGTCATTGTAGCCACGGAGCACGCGGCTTGCAGCTGCGAACATGTTGGCTGCGTTCATGTCTGAACCAGGGTTGCGGCTGGTGAATGCCCACATATCGTCTGGAGTACCGCTTGAGAGACCGTCAGCAGAAACCTCGTAAGGCTTGAGTGAAGGATCATAGTGGCGTCCGTCGGTGAGGGAACCTGCATCACCGAGGTGATGGTAGTTGTCGAGTACTGAGTTAGAGAGGGTCTGTGACATGTGACCGAGGATCTCTGCCTGAGCTACGAGGTTGAGAACGCCGTGCTCGATGTACTGGAGAAGATCTGGAATTCCGTCTGGACGATGGAGGTCTACATAGCGCTGCTCCTCTGAGACGAAGGTCTCGTCACGCATTGGGCGATAACGCTCCCATGCTGCGATGAGGCTCTGAACGACGTTGATGTTCGAACCGGTCTCGATATCGAAGTCACCTGCGTCGAAGAAACCGCCGACGTTGAGGCCAGGGATGAGCTGGAGTGGCTCGAACGGAGTATCGGTGGTAGGACCCTGTGAGTGGAGGTCGAAGTGGTCGGTATTGACAGGAGCCTGGAGATAACCCTCCCTGAATGGCTCACCGTGCCATACGCGGTATGCCTCGTTCACGTACATGTGGTTCATGTGGATAGGAATCCAAACGTCGCTGGTAGCGACACCGATGTTGTCGTAAACTGAAGAATCGATGAGGAAGTTGCCTGACTTGGTGTTGCCGAACTTGATGTAGTATACACCCGGCTTGGTAACTGAAGAGAAGTCGAACTTCACGTAGTTGTACTTGTAGTACATACCCCAGGTATTGGTCTTGCCCTTGAACACCTCGGTCTCGGTACCGTCCTCGTTCACGCGGAAGAGAGAAGCGGTCTTGACTGGCTTCATGGTCTTGTCAGTCTCAACGACAGCGACCTTAGGAGCATCAGGAAGGTAACCTACCTGTGAGAAACCGATGTTTGGCTCACGTACCCAACCCTTGATTGCGTTAGGCTCGACAGTCCAGGTGAGGACCTTGCCGGTCTTGTTTGCAGGGAGGACGCTACGGAGGACGAACCAACCGTTCTGAGCGATCATACGACCATCGTAGAGCTCGAGCTCAGCATCGTTGCAGGTAATCTTCATCATGCGCTCAGGATCGTCCTGTGCCATGAGGATAGAGTGACCATGCTCGAGAGGAAGCGGATCGACGAACTTACCGGTACCGCGGTCATCATAGGTCTTGTAACCCTTGAACTGCTTTGGCTTCTCAGAGTTAGGAAGCGAAGCGGTGTTGCTGACAGCGTACTTAGGGAACCTGTTGAGGCGACCGTCCATGGTGTACACCTTGTTCCAGTACTGCGAAGGGATGAACTCAAGGTTGAAACCAGCCTTACCTACGAGATATGCAGGGACTGGCTTGTCAAGATAGACTGAGATCTCGACTGCCTTACCCTTACCGGTAACGACGATACGAGAATCGAAGTCATAGTCATCGTAGCGAAGAGCAACGGAGATGGTGTTGTTCTTTGCATCAACGGTTCTCTCTGGAGTAGAAGGAACGAGGTCCCACTGCTCTGGAGTCTTGTTGAGACGGATGGCACCGCCCTGAGCGGTCCTGACACCGTGGTGAATGATCTCGATACCGGAGTTCTTCTCATCGTTGAAGCCACCTGTGAAGAGGTTGCTGTAGACGAGAACGTTCACACCCTGGGTCTCGAAATATTCTTTCTCATTTACCTTGAGATCCTGCGCAGAAGCCAAGCTTCCGGACGCAAGAAGGGCCGAAGCGGCAATAAAAGGAATAAATTTTCGCATAGTGTGGTTTATAATTACTAGTTGGTGAATCAATTCTTGAAGCTAGTATGCTATCTACCAAATATATGGTAAATTTTTGATTAACGCAAATAGAAATGGCCTTAAGCCTTGGTATCCTGGACAGGTTTGGCTGACTGCTGAGCCCTGTTCTGCTGACGTTCCTGCTGAGCCTTCGCGGCCTGTGCTCTGCGGGCATTGAGCTTGGCGTACTTGTCGCGGGCAAGCTGCTGCATGTCGCGCACGGTATCCTGCTCGTCGACGATCTCACTGCCGAGGAGAGTCTCGATCACATCCTCGAGGCTGATTATGCCCTGGAAGCTGCCATATTCGTTGATCACGGCAGCAATCTGCTCGTCCTTGCCGAGCATCTCGTCCCACACCTGGTCGAGCGGAGTCTCCTCCTCGAAGCTTGCGATTTCCCTGCGGATCTCGCCGAGGGTGATGTCATACTTGTCCTCAGCCATGAGCTGAAGCGCTTCCATTCGGAGAATGTATCCGGTGATATACTCATCGTTGTCCGAGTACACGGGGATACGGCTGTGGTGGAGATATCTCTTGTCCTTGTAGAAGGATTTCAGGGTCATCCTCTCCGGAGCGATGGCGCATACGACGCGCGGGGTCATCACGTCGGCCGCGATCACCTCGTCCATGTTGATGAGGTTCTGGATGATGGCATTCTCATCCTCCTCGAGGTCGCCGGCCTCCTCCGCAACGTTGGCCATGGCACTCACCTCCTCTCTCGAGACGCTGGTCTCATTGTCCTCAGGAGTGATGAGCTTCGTGAGCGCCTCGACGCAGTACACGATTGGGAAAAGCACGAACACAAGTACCTCGAGAGCCCTCGTGGTGAATCCCATGAGAGACTTCCAATAGTTCGTTCCAATGGTCTTCGGGATGATCTCGGAGAAGATCAGAAGGAGGATGGTCATGATGGCCGAAACCACTCCGAACCACTCCGAGCCGAATACGAGAGTAGCCTGACGGCCGACTCCGGCGGCACCGATCGTGTTGGCTATGGTATTGAGGCTGAGGATCGCAGCGATAGGACGTGAACTGTCCTGCTTGAACTGCTTGAACTTCGTAGCGGGCTTATATTCTTCCTCCTCCCTCATGGTCACGTATGACAGAGGTGTGGACATGAGAGTAGCCTCCAGCACTGAGCAGAGGAACGATATGGCCATAGAGCCAAAGAGAAAGAGCAGAAGCTGAGTCATACAGACGGCAAAGATAAGCGAAAGTTTCGTATCTGTAAAAGCCTAAGTGCATTTGCTGCAAAAAAACAGAGGCTGACCAGCAAGGTCAGCCTCGTTATACATTGGATAAGAATTTCCTACTTTCCTATGCGAGCGCGGATAGCAGCAGTCTGCTCCTCGTATCCCGGCTTATTGAGAAGAGCGAACATGTTCTTCTTGTAAGCCTCAACGCCTGGCTGGTTGAATGGGTTCACGCCAAGTACATAGGCGCTGATACCGCAAGCCTTCTCGAAGAAGTAGAAGAGTGAACCGAGGTTGTACTCGTCGATCTTCTCGATAGAAACCTGGAGCTGTGGAACGCCGCCGTCGATGTGAGCGAGCTTGGTTCCGAGCTCTGCCATCGCGTTGCACTCCTCGACGTGCTTGCCTGCGAGGAAGTTGAGTCCGTCAAGGTTCTGAGCGTCAGCCTCGATCACGCAGCTGCGCTGAGCCTTCTCAACGGTTACCACGGTCTCCATGAGGATGCGCTGACCGTCCTGGATGAACTGGCCCATAGAGTGGAGGTCTGTGGTGCAGATGACAGATGCAGGGAAGATACCCTTCTGGTCCTTACCCTCTGACTCGCCGTAAAGCTGCTTCCACCACTCGCCGAGATACTGGAACTTAGGGTTGAAGCTTACGAGGATCTCGATGAGCTTGCCATTATCGTAGAGGAGGTTACGCATTGCAGCGTACTGTACTGCAGGGTTGCAGCTGCCGCAGCGCTTAGCGCACTGCTCTTCCATCTCGAGGGCACCCTTGAGCATAGCCTTCATATCGAAGCCTGCGAGGACGATAGGAAGGATACCTACAGGAGTGAGAACTGAGAAACGGCCGCCTACGTTGTCCTCGATCACGAAGGTCTTGTAGCCTTCCTGGGTCGAGAGGCTCTTGAGAGCGCCTCTTGCAGCGTCGGTCACGGCTACGATTCTCTCTGCAGCCTCAGCCTTGCCATACTTGTTCTCGATGTACTGCTTGATGATACGGAATGCCACTGCAGGCTCGGTGGTGGTACCTGACTTGGAGATGACCACGCAAGCTGCGTTGCGCTCCTGAACGAGGTCCATGAGCTCGCAGATGTACTCCTCTGAGAGGTTCTGACCAGCGAACACGATCTCCGGAGCGTCCTTCTTGCCTGCGAGGAGGCTTGAGAATGGATGCTTGAGGGCCTCGATGGCGCACTTTGCACCGAGGTAAGAACCTCCGATACCGATAACGACTACGAGATCCACGCCCTTAGCCTTCCAGCTGTCGCGGATAGCCTCGCACTCGTCAACGAGACCGTTTGCGAGATTGAGGGATGGGAGGTGCTTCCAACCGAGGAAGTCGTTGCCTGCACCTGACTCGTTCTCGAGTACGTCGAGGGCATTGAGAGCCTTCTCTACATACTCCTGATATTTAGCTTCAGACACGAAGGAGTTGCATCCTTCGAGATTTACCTTGATCATAGATATTTGATGTTTAATTGTTTCTAGTTCGCAAATTTACTGCTTTTTGCGGAAATTATCCACAGTTAGTTGACCGATGTGAGAGTTCTGCTGCGGCCAGGAGCGAGACGGAGCTCATACTCGTGGATGCCAGCAACCGCGCACTCCACTTCCTTGAGGCCACGACCCTTGAGAGCGACAGCCGAACGTACGCGTACAGTCTTGCCCTCGGCTGCGCGGAGCCTCTTGATCCTGGTGCTGACCTTACCGTTGTCCCAGGTGATGTCGACGATTGCGGCACCCCTTGCGCGGAGTCCCTTCACGCTACCCTCGCTCCATGCAGATGGAAGGGCAGGAAGTACGTGGATCGCGCCGTCATGGCTCTGGAGAAGCATCTCCGCAACACCTGCGCATGCACCGAAGTTGCCGTCGATCTGGAATGGTGGATGAGCGTCGAAGAGGTTAGGATAGGTCCTTCCCCTGCCGAATCCGAACCTGCCTGCGGTAGGCCTGAGGATCACGAGCATGTTGCTGAGGATATTGAATGCATGGTCGCCGTCGAGCATCCTCGCCCAGAAGTTGGTCTTCCAGCCGAGGCTCCATCCAGTCGCCATGTCACCACGCTGCTCGAGGGTCACGCGAGCCGCATTGAAGAAGTCCGGAGTGGTGAACGGGCTGATCTGTGCTGACGGATAGAGTCCGTAGAGGTGTGAGATATGCCTGTGCTCGTCCTTAGGGTCGTCGCCGTCGATGATCCACTCCTGGAGCTGGCCATACTGACCTACCATCATAGGAGGGATGCGTGCGATGGTTTTCTCGAGAACTGCCTGATAGTCCTTGTCCACGCCGAGGATCTTAGCAGCCTCGAGCACGCTGGTGAGCGCGTCGCGAGCGATCTGGTTATCCATGGTACAACCTGCGGTCACAGGGGTATTCTTGCCGAGAGGGCCATGCTCAGGGCTCACTGAAGGAGTCACGAGGAGCCAACCGGTGGCAGGATCCTCCTGCATGTAGTCGAGATAGAAATCTGCCGCACCCTTGAGGATAGGATACCACTTCTTGAGGAAGTTCTTGTCGAGGGTGTAGAGATAGTGCTGCCAGAGATGGGTCGCGAGCCATGCACCGCCGTTAGGGAACATACCCCAAGGAGCCGCATCCACAGGACCTGCGATACGCCAGAGGTCAGTGTTGTGGTGCGCCATCCAACCGCCTGCGCCATAAAGTACGCGTGCAGTCTCCGCACCGGTCACAGAGAGATCCTTGATCATGTTGAAGAGAGGGTCGAGAGTCTCCTCGAGACCGCACACCTCAGCAGGCCAGTAGTTCATCTCGGCGTTGATGTTGATGGTGTACTTGCTGTCCCATGGGGCATCCCTCTCGTCGTTCCAAACGCCCTGGAGGTTAGCTGGCTGACCGCCTGGCTGAGAAGAGCTGATGAGGAGGTAGCGTCCGTAGTTGAAGAGGAGAGCAACCATGCCCATGTCGTCGCTGCCTGCGAAGTTCTCAAGGCGCTTGTCGGTAGGGAGCTTCGCATTCTCGCCTGAGGTGAGGTTGAGCTCTACCCTGCCGTACTGTGCAGAATATTCCTTCACGTGACGCTTGAGGAGCTTGTTGAAGGACTTGCCCTTCACTGCTGCGAGGTAGGCGTCGTTCTTCTTGGTAGGGTCACCCGAGATATCGTTGTAGTTCACGAAGTTGGTGGCTGCTGAGATGAGGAGCATGGCTGAGCTTGCGCCCGATACGGTGATCACTCCGTCAGCAGATGAGACCTCACCGTCGGTATTGACCACGGTACGGCACTCTGCAAAGAGGCCGGCCTCGATACCCTCATGCTCAACACCCTGGATGGTAGAAGTAAGGACGTTGCCATTTGCGACCACGTCGATAGGGAAAACGCAATCCTGAGTAAGGGTGAAATTCAGAGAGTTCTTCTTGTCTGCGTCGAAGCGCACAACCACGACATCGTCTGCGAGAGAGGTGAACACTGTCCTGGTGTAATGTACACCGTCCGCATTGAAGCTGACGCTGCTGACAGCAGAGTTGAGATCGAGATCCCTGACATAGTCGCTTGCCTCTCCGATGCCTGCGAAATGGATGCGGAGGCTACCGAGAGTGAGGTACTTCATTCCGTGAGGACCGATGATGAACTCCCTGTCGAGGAGCTTCTCGGCCTCCTCCTCCCTACCCTCTGCGATGAGGGCACGCACTTCCGGAAGGTGAGCAAGCGCTGTCGTGCTGTTGTTGTTGTGAGGCTTGCCGCTCCAGAAAGTCTCCTCGTTGAGCTGGATGCGCTCGTCAGCTACGCCGCCGAACACCATCGCACCCATGTGGGAGTTACCAAGAGGGAGTGCCTCAAGCCACTGGCTTGCAGGAGCATCGTACCAGAGACGATCCTGCGCAAAGCAGGCCGACGCCCAGACGAGCACACCTGCGAGAACTGTAAAAAGTCGTTTCATATCCGGTTAGTTCTTATATTCATGATAGTAGTCGAAGTCTGCATATCCGCCGAGCTCGGTGGTAGCGTAGTTGAAGAGCGCGCTCCTGTAGCCGGTGAAATAGTCGAGAGAGAAACGCATACGGAGCTCATAGTCGACCTGGTTCCAATGCTTGCCGTCGTAGCTGTATGCGAGGCGAGCGATGTCCTGCGTGAAGTCATAGATGACCTTAAGGTATACGACGTCTGACTGGAGAGGCTCTGAATAGACCTCCTGGAGACCGCCCTTAGGAAGGGTAACGCCCTCAGGGAGAGTCATGCCGCGTGGGAAACGAGGTGCTGGAGACTCTGAGCATGCGACGAGCTTCTTGCTGCCGTCCTCCGCCACCTGCACACCTATCATCGCGCGGTTGCTCTGGAATGCGCAGATACCAGCGAAATCGCCAGCCTTCATGCCCTTGGCATCCATCTTGGTCTCGGTCGTGCTCTTAGGGCCGAAGGTCCTCATGGTAAGAGTGTTGCGAGCGTCAGAAAGACCTGTCGCGAGCTGCGCAGTCGTGAGACGAAGCCAGCCCTTGCGAGCCTTGAGTGACCACGCCTCGCCGATAGGCTTGTGGTTCCACTGCCATACCAGTCCGAGGCTCTTGTCTGAGAACTCGTCACTGTCGTGGAGATATTCCTTTCCAGATGCAGGAAGATTGACGCGTACGGTCTCGAGAGGTTTGGTGTCCACGCCGCAGATTGGCCATCCGTCAACCCAGCTGACAGGCTGGATGGTACAGAGACGGCCCACTCCGCCGTGATCCTGGAAGAGACAAGCGTACCAGTCTCCCTGAGGAGTGTCCACGATAGGGCCCTGGGCTATACCGTCGCCACGTCCTCCGAGGGTACCGTCGCAAGAAGGCATGGCCTCGTAAGGGCCTTCGATGTTCTTGCTCCTGAAGCACCTCTCGGTACGATGACCGCCGCGAGGCCAGTCGATGACCATATTGTAATAGTAGTCTCCGATATGATAGAAGCGTGAGCCCTCAGCACCAAGCTGGAAGGTCTCCCTGTCCTCGGTGATGATGACCTTGTCCACGCCGCCCTCGAGGACTGCGCTGAGGTCAGGCCTGAGCTCGGTGAGATGGATCTCGGTGTTGCCATAGATCACATACACGCGACCGTCATTGTCGAAGAGAAGGGACGCATCATGGAAGGAGTTCTCGTCGAACACGGTGAGACGCTCCCAATTGCTCTTGTATGGATCGTTGGTGCGATAGATATAGGATTTCTGCTGGTCGTTGGCGACGAAAAGCACATAGAAATATCCGTCATGGTACTGGAGCGAAGTAGCCCACTGACCTTTTCCGTAGGCATTCTTGCCGTCGCGGAGGTTGTAGCAGTCGGCATCCGGCTCGATGCAGTCGTCCACATAGCTGATCACCTCCCAATGCACGAGGTCGCGGCTGTGGAAGATAGGGACCATAGGACAGAAATACATGGTGGTGGACACGAGGTAGAAATCCTCTCCCACCCTCACGATATCAGGATCTGGAAGGTCGGTGTTGCCGATAGGATTGACTGCGAGAGCCTTGTCCCACATCATCCACGACTCAGCGTCCACGTCAGCGAACATAGGTGCCTTGGTCACGTTGGTCTCCACGTCCTTGCCGAGGAGGAACCTGTCCACGAAGCACTCCACGTCAGCATACTGCTCCTCAGGAAGCCTGCAGTGCATGTGGTCGCCCTGGATGCTGTAGCCCATGCGGTCCTCGATTCCGAACTCCTCCCATACCTTGCGGGCAGCTACGCATGAAACATAACCAGACTCGTCTGCAAGCCACTCGTAGTCGGTGTTGCCGAGCACGAGGAGGGCACGTGGAGCGACGAGAGCGCAGAGCTCATGGTGGTCCATAGGAAGCTTGGAAACATTCGCGCCCTCGAACTGTCTCATGCTCTCCTTGAACCATGAGAAGTTGGTCGCGCCGAGTCTCTCGACCCAACCGAGGGTCTCCGTATAACGCCATGAAGCAGCACCGCCGCCACCTGGCTCCTGTGCGATGGTGAGTGCGATACGCTCGTCGAGCGCACCGGACCAGAGAGCCATCTTACCTGCGTAAGAGCAACCTGAGATTGCGAGATGCTTGAGGTCGATAGGAAGCTGGTCCTGGACCTGCTCGAGACCGTCGATGAGACGGCTGACGCCCCAAGGCCACATGCTGTATGCTCCGTTCTCCTCGTATTCAGGATAGAGTCTGTTCACAGGCTCGTTGCCGCGAACCTGGGTATGGCTCATGACCTCCATGAAAGGGAAGCTGATGACAGCAATGTCGCGGCTGTCGAAAATCTCCTTTGGAAGGCTGCCAGGGTTGGTTCCGAATCCCAGACCGATGATCGCAGGATGAGGTCCCTCGACAGGAGGAAGCTTGACCGGGCAATGCATGGTGAGGACAGAATCCTTCACTGTCACCTCGACGATGAGGAGGGTATCACCCTGCACTCTCGCCTTCACGCACTCCTTCGGAGTCTCAGGCTTCCAGCCGACTTCATATTCATAGAGTTCTGCCATGATCTCGTTACGCCTGCGCTCCCACTGGGAGAAGTCGCTGACGCGTCCGCTGCCGTCAGACCACTCGAGAGGGTTCGGAAGGGTCACGCAATGGGTGAGGTCCTCGAAGGCTGGAAGTTCAGGTTTCGCATAGGATGCTCCGCTGTTCTCCACGCTGTAGACGAGAGGAATCTCTCCACTCTGCTTAGGAGCACATGAGCAAACCATCGCAGTCATGATCGCTGCACAGTACAGGGTCTTCTTCATATGATCGTTTAGTTTCTTTCAAATACTGGAACTGAGTCGGCGCTGACCGCAACGGTCACATACTGTCCTCCGTCATACTTCTTACCGTCGGCGGTGCTGGTCCATCCCTTCGCATTCTGAGGGAGGTAGACCTGCATAGAAGTGAGGTTTTCTGCGGTCACAGGGCATACGAGGTACTTAGGACCGAACATGTATTCGGTATCCTGGAGCATAGCCTGCTCATCTGAAGGGAAGTCGAATACGAGAGGGCGCATGAGCGTATAGTTCTCCTTTGCGACCTTCTTTGCGCACTGCTTGATGTATGGAAGGAGATCATAGCGGTCAGAGATGGCCTTCGCGAAGAGCTTCTCGGTCTCCTCTGAGTAGCGCCAAGGCTCGGTGTTACTCATGTAGCCGTGCACGCGCATGATAGGGAGCATGACCGATGTCTGGATCCAGCGGAGCATGCGCTCCTGATATGCAGCATCCTCATACTGGTCACGTGGGCGGAAGAATCCGCCTGCATCGTAGGTCCACCAAGGCTGGCCGGCGCACATCATGCCGAGGCCGCCGACGATCTGGCGACGGAGAGTCTCCCAGTCGTTTCCGACGTCACCGCTCCAGGTGACAGCACCGTACTTCTGCATTCCCGGAGCTGCGCTGCGGGTAAGGATGAGCGGTTCCTCGCCGTTACGGGCCTGCTTGAGACCGTTGTACATGGTATTTACGACCTTGATTGGATATACGTTCCTGAAGATCTCGCCAGGGAGTTCGTCCTTGCCGACAGTCCTTCCGACGAGGTCGTCGTTCTCAGGCTCGGTAGCATCGAACCACCAAGCGTCGATGCCGAGGCTGACAAGCCTGTCAGAGAAGTTCTTCCAGTAGAAGCTGGTAGCCTCCGGATTGAAGAAATCGAGCCAGTCAGTTCCGTCGATATAGTAGCCGCGTGCCTCGAGTTCCTTACCGAGATTGCTGTTCCTGTCCACCTTAGACCACACTGAGAGCATGAATCTCATGCCCATGTCGTGGAGCTGGTCAACAAGCTCTGCAGGGTTAGGATAGTTCTCGGCATCGAACTCCATCGAGTTCCAGCCTGTATTGCCCCACCACTGCCAATCCTGGACGATCACGCCTACAGGGATGTTCTTCTCCACGAAGGTGCGCGCATTCTCGAGGATGTCGTCCTGAGACTTGTAGCGCTCGCGGCAATGTACATATCCGAGTGCCCACTCAGGAATCTGAGGAGCCTTTCCGGTAAGGTTACGGAATGATGACACAACGTCGTCAGCGGTACCTGCAAAAACGGTGTAGTCGAGACCTTCTGCGACAGGAGAGCTGAACTCGGTGGTACCGTCAGCAAGCCTCCAGCCCACGGTAGGCGCATCGCCTCTCGAACCATGCACCTCAACGACATGCTTTCCGGCAGAAAGATGGGTCTTCACAGAAGATGTCGGAGGAAGCCAGGTATTGTTCACGTCGAAGAGCACATTGCCGTCGACAGAGAGCCAATGTCTGCGTGCCATCGCCTGTCCCACATCGAGAAGAAGCGAGTACTCGCCGTCTGCAGGAACATCGATCTCAGCGGTGAAGTTTGCGAAGAAACGACGCTCGCGCACGTTTCCATGGGTGCTGGTAGCATTCACGACCACGCCCTGGGCATCGTCCTCGATGATTTCCTCGAGAGCGACAGTCTCGGTAGAAGGGTTGAAGTCAACCAGACCGTAGTTGTTCCACATGAGGCCATAACCCTTGTTCGAGATGACCACAGGAATAGATATCTGGGTATTGACCTGGGTGAGTCTCCTGGTGAGACCGCTCACGTCAAGGTAACCGTCCTGGAACTGTCCAAGTCCGAAGAGATGCTCGCCCTTAGGCTGCACGAAAGTCTGTGACACGCTAGCCATAGGCTTGCCGGAGATCTCCGTTGCCTCGACCTTTCTCGTGCCCTTGGCCTCGGAGAAGAGGAGATTACCCTTGGCGTCATAGTAGCTGAGCGACTCGGAAGCCTTGTCGAAGACTGTGACTATTCCCTTCTGGCTCACCTTCACGGCTGCGTCGGACTCCTCGACGCTGTAGCGAGGGGCCTTCACGTTCTCTGTATAGAAAAGTTCGTCGAGAGTAAGGGTCTCAGGACCCTTGACCTTGATCCTGACTGTATTGTCAGTCAAAGGGACGATTGAAAGGACTCCGTTCGAAGTGGTGATGTCGACGGGGTCTACGACAGCAGAGCCACTGCATCCCGAAAGGGCGGCAATGGCACATGCAAATAATGCTGTAAGGTTAGATTTCATTGAATCGTATGGCTTATTTGAAATATTTCTGCACGGTCTCCGCAAGGTAGGTCCTTGCGTTCATCCAGGTATGTCCGCCGTCGGTGAACATCTTCTCGTACTTGATGCCCTTGGCATCGAAGTACTCCTGGTGATCTATCACGTTCTTGTAGAGGAAGTCTGAAGTACCTACTCCGAACCACATGAGCTTGAGGCTCTTGAGATCGTTCGCGATATTAGGGAAGTAGTAGTCGAGAACCTCAGGAGTGAGGTAAGCGCTGTATGATCCGATGTAAGCGAACTTGTCAAGATTCCTGTAACCGACGAAGAGTGACTGTCCGCCGCCGCGTGAGAAACCGGCGATCGCGCGGCTCTCCCTGTCTGCCTTGACCTTGTAGTTCTTCTCGACATAAGGCATGATGCACTGGGTCATCTCCTTTTCGAATATCTTGTACATCTCCGAAGACTCGAAGCTGGTAGGCTGAGGGGTGAAGCCCATGTTTCCGTAAGGCATCACGACTACCATAGGAACAGCCTTGCCCTCTGCGATGAGATTGTCGAGGATCACGTTGGTCTTGCCGACCTTGAACCAGGTCTCCTCTGTGTCGGTGGTACCGCTGATGAGGTAGAATACAGGATACTTCTTGCCCTTCTCATAGCCTGCAGGAGTGTAGACCACGAGCGGACGGTTCTCTCCGAGCACGCTTGAGTAATATGAGTCATACACGATCTTTCCGTGAGGAACGTCCTTCACGGTATAGAGAGCGTCTGGAGAAGGAATCTCCACGATGCTG
The DNA here is from genome assembly GCF_056207615.1 of Candidatus Cryptobacteroides sp. NCBI lineage: Bacteria > Pseudomonadati > Bacteroidota > Bacteroidia > Bacteroidales > Candidatus Cryptobacteroides > Candidatus Cryptobacteroides sp. The sequence goes on from NZ_JBAEER010000144.1 coordinate 12,858, forward strand.
GCCTTGAAGTTCTCGTTAGGGAAGATGGCAGCGTTGTTCACAGCCTGCACCTGGATACCGTCCACGATGAAGTTATATGGATAGATGTCGGCCTTCTCAGGCTTTACGGTTACGCTCCAGATACCCTCTGAATTCTTCTTCATAGGGGCGTTCTCCTTGAGCATCTGGCTGGAGAGGACGACAGACTTGGCGTTAGGTGCCTGATAGTTGAAGGTAATCCTTCCGCTAGGATGGATCTTGTAAGGCGCGATGGCTGTGGTGTACATCTCCATGCCTGCCTTTACAGGATAGCCGAGGATCTCGAGCATCTTGAGGCCGTAGCGATGGCCGAGCTCCCTGTAGCCCTCAGCATCGAAATGGAGATGGTCGAAGCCGGTAGAGCATCCGCTCGAGCTGATCACGTGGGCATTCGGAATCACCTGAGGAACGCGTGCGATCACGTTGTTGTGGTCTGCGCATGCTCCGCCCTGGTCATTGTTCACCACCTCGCCCACGAGAAGAGGAACTGCCTGGCCCTGGAGACCGAGGTCCTTGATGAGTCGGTCATAGACCTTCTTCACGTTAGCTGGCCACTGAGGGTCGTTGGTGTTGGTCTCGCCCTGATGGAGAAGTATACCCTTTATGACACCTACCTTCTGTGCCTCCTTCGCGAGGTCCACGAGTCGCTGATATGGGTCGCCGCCGTAAGCTGCGACAATGTTCTGGAGCCAATCCGCAGAGCTCTCAGTATATTCCTTGACCTTGTCAGGCATGAAGCAGTCGATGCTGCAGCCTGCAACTGATACATTGATCACGCCGACCCTCACTTCCTCAGGAAGGTTCTCGACGAGGGTACGTCCGAAATAGTCACCAGGAGTAAGACCGGTGCCAGGACGGCTGAGAGGTGGGATGGCCTTGTACCACTGACCCATCTGTCTTGCAGGGATACCGCCCTCAGGAACGAAGTTCACAGGCATCGCCCTTCTTCCAGGAGCAGCGACAGGCTGCTCTGCCTTCTCGACTGCAGGGAAATCCACTGCCGCCATAGTGAGGAAACGGTCGCTGATGCCCTCTACATCCTGCTGCTGTACGCGTGCGTTGCCCTCCATGTTGGACTGGCCGAAGCAGAGATAGATATGGAAGTTCGGATCAGGCTGGCCTGCAACAGCTACTGGCACTCCCCTCTTACCGTTGAGGAAATTGACCATGCGCTGGAGGTTCTCCGCAGAATACATGTTGAATCCGTGTCCGCCGCCATGAACGAGGTAGAGCTCAGTATCCACGCCGACCTTCGAAAGGGCCTCGTAGAACTCAGGGGCCTGGCAGCAAGGAACGACTGTGTCCTCGGTGCCGTGGAAGATGATGACAGGTGCATCCTCAGCGTCTATGTAGGTCATCGGGCTGATGGCGCGCATCTCCTGCTCGTATTTAGGCTCATATTCGTGGCCGATGAGGGCCTCCTCTGGGGTGTTGCCCCACTTGCGTGGCTCACCGCAGTTCATGTTGAAGAGATCGATAGGACCCGACCAGTCTACTGCCGCGTCCACAGCGCTGCCATACTGGAGGTTGCCGCCGACATTGCCCTCGAGCTCAGGAGCATTTCCAGAGGTCGCTGCAAGGGACGAAAGATGTCCGCCTGACGAGAAGCCGGAGGTAGCGATGAAAGAAGTGTCGAATCCATACTTGTCAGCGTTCGCGCGAACGAAGCGAATGACGCCCTTGATGTCATGGATCTGAGCCGGGAAAGCGGCGTCGGCAGAAGAACGGTGGTTAGGTGTAACCACTGCATAGCCGGCGTCGAGGAGGGCATTGACGATGGTGCCCAGGTCGGCCATTCCCTTGGAGTTGTTGCTGTACCAGGCACTGCCGTAGATATGCACGACGACCGGATACTTGTCCTTCTTCACCTGAGGAAGATATATGTCAAGATTGTGGTAGACTTCGCCGTCACCGGCATAGTTTACGTCAGCAATCTTTTCTGAACAACGGACCTGGATCTGAGGCATCTGGAAGCCGCCGAAACCACCTGCCGGCATCGCGCCGCCTGGCTGAGCAAAGGCAGCGACAGACAACATCACCGAAGCGATGGATACGAGTATTTTCTTCATGTATTTGGTATTAGTTACAGTCTGTTAAAAAGTGTGACTAATATAGCAAAAAAAAACAAGTGCAGGCATAAAAACCTGCACTTGTCCAGTTGTATAGCCTTTTAGGCGTGTGGTTTTAGATTACTCGAACATCCACTTGCAGTTGTCGCTGTTGAAGTCGAACTTAGCGAGTGATACGTTGCTGTCTGAAGTACAAACGAGGCAGTACTTCTCTGAGCAACCAGGGATAGCCTTTGGAGAGAGCTTGTAAGTACCGTCAGTAAGCTGATCGATTCTCCAGAGCTGCTCGTCAGCGCCGGTGAACTCAGGAACGGTCTCGAGCTCTGCACCAGCCTTAGCTGCGAGTGCACGGTTGGTACCAGCGATGGTAATCTTAACGTAAGCACCTGCGAGGGTACCGCCAAGCTCAGGAACCTCAGTGATCTGCCAGTTCTGATGAGGACGGTTCATGTAGTCGCTGCAACGAACCCCAGTATTGCCGGTAGGCCAAGTACCGATAACCTCAGAAAGCTTCTGGTTCTCGAGAGACACATCAGGAACGTCTGCGTTACGAGCAACGCGCTGGACGTTTGCACGCTGGAAGTCAACGGTAAGCTCAAGGCCATAACCACGTCTTGCAGACTGGATTGAATACTGACCTTCCTTAACCTTCTTGCCGACTACAGGCCACTCGTTAACCCAGATGAGAGGTTCAACTGCGAGGACGCTGCGACCTGAACGGTTGAGGTCACCCTCCCAGTGGAAAGAGGTCTTCTCAACACCCTCTTCCTCTACGCGACGGCCGAAGTGACCGGCACCGAACTGGCGCTCACGGCCTGAGCCGATGACCATCTTACCACCACCGAGCATCATGTCACGGCCCATGTTGTCATAGTAAGGACCAGTAACGACGCGTGAGCGACCGCAGATGATGTTGTAAGTAGAGTTAACACCGTCGCAGCAGGTACCGTGGGTACCGAGGAGGTAATACCAGCCATCCTTGTAGATGAGGTCAGAAGCCTCACAGTCGATAGCTACGTCGATAGCCTTGTTGCCAGGCATGCGAGCACCGGTCTTAGGATCGAGCTCAACGAGGCGGATGTTACCGAAATAGGTACCGTAGGTGCACCAGAGGCGACCGGTGGTAGGATCGAGGAGGAATGAAACGTCGATTGCGTCGCAGTCCTCGTCAACAACTGACTCAGCAACCTGGATAGGCTCTGAATATGCGAAATCAGGAGAGTTTGGATCAAGGGTCTTGTTCCACATGGTGAGAACCCTACCTGCATGACCGCCACCGAGTCCACCACCTGTAGCAGAGTAACCTACGAGGTAACGGTCACCGATCTTCACTGCGTCTGGAGCTGCTCCACCGCCTGGACGTACTGCGCCGCTCTCCCAGGTGTAACCGTCAGCAGAGATAAGTCCGCCGCCACCGGTTCCGAAAGTATAGTACTTGCCGTCGCACTCCATGATAGTAGAAGGGTCATGGATGAATGGCTTGCCGATCTGAGCTGATGCTGATGCAGCTGAAAGAAGAATAGCCGCTGCACCGAAAAGTATCTTAGTAGTTTTCATATTAGTATTCCTCCTTCTTACTTGGTTGTTACAGTGAAGTTCTTAACTGGGTTGCCTGCCTCGTCGATGAAACGAACGCACATGTCACTCATACCAGGGCCGTTGATGATGGCACCCCTGAGGATGTTCTTACCCTTGTGGAGGGTGAGACGTGCAGATGCGCAGTCGTCCTGAACCATACGACGGTCACCAGACATGATGACAGCCTCTTCGCCGTTAACCCACCACATAGATGCTGAGTTGGAACCGGTAGCAAGACGTACGTTCTCGATGTCCTCATCGCAGTTGATGACGGTAACCACATTGAAGATCACACCATAGCGGGTGAGACCCTGACCAGTAGCGAAACGGAAAAGCTTCACGTTAGGGAAGTTTGAATCAAGAGCATGCCAAGTGAGAGTAACCTTCTCCTGGATGAGCTCTGGCTCAGCGAACATAGGCCTACCTGCAGAGAGGTCAACTGGCTTCTGAGCGTCAACGATGACCTTCTTGATCTTCTGGCCGTCCTTTGGAAGGAGAGCGAGGTCAGACATTGAAGCGAACTGGCCCTTGTAATACTCGCGTGCAAAGGCGTCGCGGATATAAGAGTCAACGAATACGGTGTTACCACGGTTTGGCTTGCTGATAGGGTCGAGCATGAGCCAACGGCGGATGAAGCCCTGTGCGTCTGGAGAAGCTGGAGTCTCAGTCGCAGGCTTGAAATACTTCTCGAAGTTGATGTCCGAGTCAGCATACCTTGGAGTCTGTGCGAACGCAGCAACGCCGACGAGCGCGAGACCTACTGAAAGTAAGGTTTTTCTGAAGTTCATAATGTTTGTGTTATTAAATAAAAGTATTAAAAGTTCATATCTGTCAATTATCCCACTCCAACGGGAAATTATCCAAAACAAAGGTATGAAATCATACTTAAAAGACTTTTGAAGAATAATTCAATTCCTTTCAAAACTGATTCAATCCCTTTTCTAAACCTTATGACACAGAATTGATAGTTCTATTATTATATAATGTGTATTTTTGAAATTCAAGAAGACCGGCCACATGAGAACACGCATACTGATCATTTCTTTCATGACAGCGATCATCCTCACCATGATCCATGGTCCGTATGTGCATGCCCAGAAGAAACTCTCGGGAATCAGTTTCGACTCCACCACCTGGGACTTCGGCGCGATCAATGAAGCCGAAGGAGCGGTGAGCCATGTGTTCACCCTCATGAACGGATCGTCCGAATCCATACTCATCCGCAGGTCGGTCCCAAGCTGCAGCTGCATCACCGCGCACCTCCCGGATTCACCGGTCGCACCGGGCGAGGCCGTCGGCATAGAGGTATTCTTCTCCCCTTCCGGCTCGGTCGGATTCACCCACCGCAGCATAGAGATCGTGGACTCGCATGGAAGGAGCCTCGGCACCCTCTTCACCAATGCGGACGTCAATCCGTCCAACCGCAGCATCCAGGAGAGATACCCTATCGTCCTCGACCCTAACCTCTATGTCAGCAGGAAGGACATTCCTTTCGGATACATGGCTCCCGGCGAGTCCATCACCAAGGTCATATACATCGCCAATGCTTCCGACAAGCCGATGGAGATCGAGCTCATGGGATTCGGCTCGTCGCTCGTGGACTACGTATGCGACCCGGTTGTGGCCCCCGGAGACGAGATTCCGGTGATGATGACCTACACGATGCCTTCCGACAAGGAATGGATGAGCGTAGCCGACACCATTTCCGTGATCACCGGCGGACACGAGTCTTCGGTCAGGCTGACGACCTCGGCTCTCTGCCTCAGGAGGGAATCCCCTTCCGCAGATGCCGCAAAGATGAGAACCTACCCTTCCTCTGCGAGCCTCAGGCGCACTTTCTATGTGCTCGGAAAATACAGCGGCACCATCGACATCACCAATGACGGGCGCAAGGATCTGGTCATCTACCAGGCCGAAGTGCCGGAGGGGGTCGAGTTCAGCGCCGCGCCCGGCACCAGGATACGCAAGGGAGAGACCTTGCACGCCACAGTGAAGACATCCGCTGTTCCGGAGAACGGCATCAAGATAGGGATATTCACCAACGATCCCGACAGACCATACAAGGAACTTATATACAATCAATAAACACAAACTCTATGAACAGAACCAAAATTATGATTCTTGCAGCATCGCTTGTAATGTTGGCGGGCTGTAATTCAGGAGCGAAGTACGAGTACCCGTTCCAGAATCCTAAGCTCTCTACCGAAGAGCGCGTAGAGAACCTGATCTCACTCCTTACTCCAGAGGAGAAGGTCGGCATGATGATGAACAAGACTGCGTCAATCGACAGGCTTGGCATCCCTTCTTACAACTGGTGGAGCGAGGCATGCCACGGCGTGCGTGCAGACGGCTACACCGTTTACCCACAGCCTATCGGTATGGCAGCCGCATTCAACCCTCAGCTCATGTACGACGTATTCTCTACCGTATCTGACGAGGCACGTGCAAACTGGAACCGCAGTACCCATGACTATTTCGGCATCGGCACTGACGTGATCTACTATCCTGCAAACCCAGAGCTCACCTTCTGGTGTCCAAACGTGAACATCTTCCGCGACCCAAGGTG
>NZ_JBAEER010000145.1:0-28066 GCF_056207615.1 Candidatus Cryptobacteroides sp.
AAGGGAGTGACTGGATGGAGCGAAGCGGAAGGTCTCCGGAGGAGAGCAGCCGACGCTCGGAGGCAGGATGACATAAAGAAAGAGGATGACCTCTAAGTCCTTCTGGACTTTTTAGTCAGCCTCCATTTATTTACCCCGCTGCGGTCGCAGCTGCCCGTAGATATTTACTGCTGAGCCTCGTAACCGAGAGCCACGACGCAGAGTATTCCATATTCAGGACGGACGCCGAGCAGTTCCCTCACGTAGTCCTCCGCCATGCCCTGAGGATGGCCCTTCCTGACCTCTGGATCCGGATCGTCTGCGTATTTGCTGCGGACACGTCCATTTACGTGCACCCAGCAGCTACCGAGTCCGTGCTCGACGGCAGAAAGCTGGAGGAAGGTCGTGCTGATGGCACAGTTCACTTCCCAGAGATCGGTCTTCTCCTTGTTTCCGAGCACCACCACCGCTGCGGCGGCGTTCTTCATGAAAGCGGAACCTGACTCCCTCATCTCCGAAAGGGCGACGATGGTGTCGTGATCCTCTACCACGATGAATTCCGAACTCTTCGAGTTCTTGCTTGACGGAGCGGTAGTCGCCTCCTCGATGATCATGTCGATGACTTCACGAGGGACTTCCCTCTCCTCAAAGCGTCTTACGCTGTGCCTTGCGGCGATCAATTCCTGATATTCCATAGTCTTATTTTAGATAATTCCCTGCTCGAGCATTGCCTGGGCAACCTTCATGAAGCCGGCGATGTTCGCACCCTTGACGTAATCGATAGAACCGTCTGGCTGGGTACCGAACTTCACGCACTGCTCGTGGATGCTCTGCATGATCTGATGGAGCTTAGCATCAACCTCGTCCGCAGTCCAGCTGATGTGAGCTGCATTCTGGGTCATCTCGAGACCTGAAGTAGCCACGCCACCTGCATTCACCGCCTTACCTGGCGCGAAGAGGATGCCATTGTTCTGGAAGAAGTGGATAGCTCCTGGCTGGCAACCCATGTTGGAAACCTCGCAGCAGCACCAGCAGCCGTTTGCCTTGAGCTCCTTTGCGTCATCCTCGGAAAGCTCGTTCTGGAAAGCGCAAGGGAGTGCGATGTCCACTGGAATGCTCCAGGACTTCTTGCCTGCGATGAAGGTAGCCTGCTCCGGGAACCTGGTCGCCATATCCTCGACCTTGTCGCGGTTTGAAGCGCGCATGACGAGCATATAGTCGATCATCTCAGGAGTGATACCGCCAGGGATGTGGCAAACGCCGTCAGGACCTGAGATCGCAACGACCTTGGCACCGAGCTGGGTAGCCTTGATGCTGGCACCCCACGCAACGTTTCCGAAGCCTGATACCGCGATGGTCTTGCCGGCAATTGACTTGCCTGCTGTACGAAGCACATGGTCGACGAAATAGAGAGCGCCGAAGCCAGTAGCCTCAGGACGGAGGATTGAACCGCCCCATGTACCACCCTTACCGGTGAGAACGCCTGTGTTATACTCGCGTGCGAGCTTCTTGTACATACCGTACATATAGCCGATCTCACGTCCGCCTACGCCAACGTCGCCGGCAGGGACATCCTGATCCGGGCCGATGCACTGCCAGAGCTCTGCCATGAACGCCTGGCAGAAACGCATGATCTCAGCGTTTGACTTGCCCTTAGGATCGAAGTCTGAACCACCCTTCGCTCCACCCATTGGGAGAGTGGTAAGTGCATTCTTGAAAGTCTGCTCGAAGCCGAGGAACTTGAGCATAGAAGGGGTCACTGCCTTGTGGAAGCGGAGACCTCCCTTGTATGGGCCGATAGCAGAATTGAACTGGATACGATAACCGGTGTTGGTCTGCACCTCACCTCTGTCGTCTACCCATGTAACTCGGAAAGAGAAGATCCTGTCTGGCTCTACCATGCGCTCGACGATCTTCGCCTTCTCGAACTCAGGATGCATGTTGTATACATCCTCGATTGAATCCAAAACCTCCTGTACTGCCTGGAGATACTCATGCTCTCCAGGATACTTGGCCTGGAGCTTAGCCATGATTTCCGATGTTTTCATTGAAAAAAACAGTTATTAGTATTAGTGTTCTAACCGGGGAGGTTTGTCAAGTTCGTCTGTTCTTACTGAATGGAATCAACCCTAAGGAACTTGAATGCACGGAGAATCAGCCTTGGGAGAGACTTGTGCTCGTTCTTGTCCTTGAGATTGATGTAGATGCCGAGTTTCTTGAGTACTGGAATCTTGAAGGTCTCCACGAACTCGATGAGAGTTCCGTCAGGATCCTCGACATATGTAAAGTGTCCGTCAGCCTCACCCATCTGGAAATCCTCGCCGCCGTCGCAGACGAAGTCATGGCCGAGAGCATTGGCTCTTTCGCGGATACCCTTCATGTTCTTCACGTCGAAGCAAAGCTGGATGAATCCAGGGTCACCCCACCAGCGGCCTTCGAAAAGCTTGACAGGAGTCCTGTCAAGGCACTGAAGGAGTTCGATATGGCCGGTACCGTAGATAGGTGCGAGCGGTCCCTCGTTAGGCTCAGACCTCTCAAGAAGCACCCTGCGGAACTTTCCGTCGCCGCATGGAAGTGACTTAAGATCCTCGAACTCGCCGGTCTGATCATACACGACCTTGTCGAAACCGACAAGCTTCGCATAGAATTCAATGGACTTGTCCATGTCGGTCACGCCGATGATCTCGCCATCAACGCCTCCTGTAGGATAGCCATAGTCATTGAACACGTACGAATCCTCGATCACGTCAAAGCAGTTGCCATAAGGATCCTGCATGAAGAAATGCTTCTTGCCTGAAGGTGCGCAGACGATTGAGCTGACAAGCTTCGCACCCTCCACCTTGGAGAGATGAGCATAAGCCTTCTCTACGTTGAGGCACTTGATCCTACCGGCAAACATTCCGAGGTCGCCTGGACGAGCCGGTTCTGTAGGCCAATGGAGGTTGTTGTCCATAGGCTGCCAGATCTCGAATCCGCCGCCACCCTGAAGATTGACCGCAAGGACAGCCCTGCGTCTGCGAGGCTTACCGCCGGTGTAAGGAAGCATGCGCTCCGCAACACCGTCCGCGTCAACGACCTTGATGTCGCATCCGAATGCCTTGATATACCAGTTGTAGGCTTCTACCACGTTAGGGATGCCTATTCCTATCTGCTGTATTCCGCAAATTACTGTATCCATAGATTGATTTAAGTAGCTGATACCTTGCCAGCGAGCTTGAAGAAGAGCGCCGGGCAATACTTCTTGATATAGACCATCAGGAGTTCAACTCCCCCGATGAGCTGTCTGTGCTTGCACCTCGAGATGGCGCGGACCGCAATCTTGGCGCACTTGTCGACATCCATTCCGTTTGCCTGACCGGCATCCATCTGGGAATAGGTGGAACCATCCCCGAGGACAGCGCTCTTGCTGATCTCAGTGTTGATCCTGCCCGGAATGAGGAAAGTGACCTTTATGTTCGGATTCTCAAGCTCAAGTGCCTCGAAGAATCCGAAGAGAGCCGCCTTTGCGGCACAGTATGCCGAACGAAGAGGGAAACCGAACAGTCCTGAGATCGAGGAGGTAACGGCGATGTTGACCAGCTTGTCCGAGCGAAGCGTGTACGAGAGCTTCTTCGTAAGATAGACAGGGCCGAAATAGTCGGTCTCCATTATCTTCCTGTCCACGGAAATGTCCGTATCCAGGGTAAGCGCCCTCTGGGAGATGCCCGCGTTCAGGACGAGACAGTCGAAGATGATTCCACGGTCCTTAACGGTCTCCACGAACGCATCAATGGATGCCTCGGACGAGAAATCCACGACGAAGGCCTCAGCCTGCGGCGCACCTGCATCCTTGCAGCGCCTGCATACGTCCTCGAGCTTGGAAAGGTTGCGCGCAGCAAGGAACAGGCGTGCTCCCTGTGCAGCAAACCTGCACGCGATCGCAGCGCCTATTCCCGAGCTCGCACCTGTCACCAGGATATTCTTTCCCTGATAATCTATCATTATTCTACAGTCCAGGTACTACCGCTATGGAGAAGTTCGTCCACGCTGTGTATCTTGGATTTAACTGTAACGTCCTTGACCTGGTCACGAACACCGTCATCGTAGGTCATGGCCTTCACGTCACGGATGACGCCGAGAGCAACAGGAAGATCCGGACCCTTCATGTCAGCAAGCATCATGTGGATACCTACGGCCTCTGAGTGAGCGTCATGTACGAGGATATCGTCCTCGGTGATTCCGTCCTGTCCGATGGTCACTGCCCTGAGGCCCATGCCGTCGAGTACGAGACCCTTGTCACGGTTCTTACCGAAGATCATCTTCTCGCCGTGGCGGAGGACGATGGTACGGTCAGCACGTACCGCAGGATCTGAGATGGCCTTGTGGGTACCATCATTGAAGATCACGCAGTTGGTGAGCATCTCCATCACTGAAGTACCGTCATGGAGAGCGGCCTGGGTCATGATTTCCTCATTGAGCTTGAGCTCGACGTCGAGACTCCTTGCGAAGAAGGTACCCTTTGCACCGAGCACGAGGCTACCAGGGGTGAATGGCTGCTCCACGGTTCCGTAAGGAGAGGTCTTCGTGATTGCTCCAAGCTTTGAAGTCGGAGAATACTGACCCTTGGTAAGACCGTAGATCTGGTTGTTGAAGAGGATGATGTTGATATCGATGTTCCTTCTGATCGCGTGGATGAAGTGGTTACCACCGATAGCGAGAGCATCACCGTCACCGCAGGCCTGCCATACGGTAAGGTTTGGATTGGCTACCTTCACACCTGTAGATATCGCTGTTGCACGACCGTGGATGCTATGGAAGCCATAGGTGTTCATGTAATATGGGAGACGTGAAGAACATCCGATACCGGATACTACCACGTACCTCTCCAAGTCATAGTTGAGAGCCTGGCTCACGCGTGGGAGCGCTCTCTGGAGAGCTGCAAGGACGGCGTGGTCACCACAACCTGGGCACCAGCGAACTTCCTGATCGCTCTTGAAGTCTTTGAAAGTAAGGTTTGCCATCTCTTTACAGATTCTTGCTGATTGATTCTACGATTTCCTGAACAAGGAAAGGCTGACCCTGTACCTTGTTGCACTGAACAAAGTTCATCTCAGGATAGATGTTGCGGAGGTAAGCAGCGAACTGACCGCTGTTGAGCTCGCAGACGAGGATCTTGTCGAAGCTCTTGAACACCTCTGTAGTGTTCTTTGGAAGAGGCTTGATGAAGTCGAAGTGTGCGAAGCTGATCTCCATTCCGGCATTGCGTGCCTCGGTGACAGCAGAAAGGATGTGGCCGTAAGTACCACCCCAGCCCACTACGAGGAGCTTGCCGCTCTTCTCGCCGTCAACCTCGAGCTCTGGGATGCAGTTTGCGATGCGGAGAACCTTCTCCTCACGCTCAGCGACCATGAGTTCATGATTAGCAGGATCTGATGAAATGACACCGTTATGGTTCTTCTCGAGACCACCTACACGATGCTCGAAACCCTTCTGGCCAGGAACGGCCCACTTGCGCACGAGGGTCTCAGGGTCTCTCTCGAATGGCTTGAACTTACCATCCTCTGGGAGGCTCTTTGCGTATGGAGGATTGATCTCAGGATAGTCTGACATCGATGGGATGAGCCATGGCTCTGAACCATTGCCGAGGAAGCCCTCTGAAAGGAGCATGACAGGGGTCATATGCTCGAGAGCGATCTTTGCTGCATGGAAGGCAGCGTCGAAGCAATGTGCAGGAGAGTGCGCTGCCACGATAGGCATAGGGCACTCACCGTTACGTCCATAGAGAGCCTGGTTGAGGTCGGTCTGCTCAGTCTTGGTAGGGATACCGGTTGATGGGCCGGCACGCTGAACGTCAACGACAACGAGAGGAAGCTCGGTGATCACTGCAAGACCGAGAGCCTCTGACTTGAGTGAGAGACCTGGGCCTGAAGTCGTGGTCACTGCGAGGTTACCTGCGTAAGCTGCGCCGATTGCAGTACATACACCTGCGATCTCATCCTCAGCCTGGAGTGTCTTAGCTCCGAGCTCCTTGTGGATTGCGAGCTCCTCAAGGATGGCTGTTGCTGGGGTGATAGGGTATGAACCGCAGAAAAGAGGAAGATGTGACTTCTCGGAAGCGGCGAGGAGGCCCCATGCGGTAGCCTGGTTACCGGTAATGTTCCTGTAGGTACCCTTCTTCTTCGGAGATGGCTCGATGGTATAGGTATTTGGAATAGCCTGGATGTTTGCCGCATAGTTGAAGCCGTCGGTGAGGACCTTCTTGTTAGGAGCGATCACCTCTGGATGCTTCTTTGCGAACTTGCGCTCGAGGTACTGGAAGATGTACTCCATAGGACGGCTGTAGATATAGCAAGCCATACCGAGGGTGAACATATTCTTGCACTTGAGCATCGCCTTCTGGTCGAGTCCGCTGTCCTTGAGGCTCTCAAGAGTGAGAGTGGTGATAGGAGCAACGATGATTGCCCTGTCCTCTACCTTGAGTTCTTCGAATGGATTAGCGGTCTTGAAACCAGCCTTTTCCATACCAGCCTCGTCGAAAGCATCGTCGTCAACGAGTATCATAGCGGTCGGCTTGCACCATTTTGCATTTGCCTTGAGGGCAGCAGGATTCATGGCAACGAGGAGGTCACAGAAGTCACCTGGAGTCGTTACCTTGTCGCTACCGATGTGCACCTGGAAACCAGATACACCGGATACTGTGCCGTGAGGAGCCCTGATCTCGGCAGGATAGTCCGGGAAAGTTGACAGACCATTGCCATAGATGGCGGACATATCTGCAAAAAGAGACCCGGTGAGCTGCATACCGTCACCTGAGTCTCCTGCAAACCTGATCACAACATCTTTAGTGTCAATTACTTTGTGTTGCATTGGGTTATATTGTTTAATAGTGGTTTAGCTTTAGTCCTAGCTCTTGGGGATTCTTACTGTGCCTGCTGAGCCTGAGCCTTTGCCATGAGTTCAGCCTGAAGTGACTCGAGGGTCCTGTCGGCTGGAATGTTGAGCGCCTTCCTTGCCATTGGAGTAAGGTCGATGCTCTGGCTGTCGTTGATGTAGAGAGCTGACTGAACGTCGATCACGTAGATGACTCCCTGCTCCTTAGCGATCTTTGTGATGGTCTCCTGAGCCTTCTCGTAGATAGGAGCCATGAGATTCTGCTGAAGCTGCTGGAGTTCCATCTGAGCTGACTGCTCGAACTCAGCGATTCTCTGCTGCATATCCTGGAGTTCCTTCTCCTTGCTCTGGAGGATTGAAGGGGTCCAGGTTGATCTCTTCTGCTCGTACTGCTGGTACTTCGCCTGGAACTCCTCGATCATTGCCTGATAAGTTTCCTGAGTCTCGGCTGCAGCCTCGTCTGACTGGGTCCTTGCTACGTCCATGTCTGGCATGAGCTGAACGAGCTCAGTGAAATTTACGTGCGCAAACTTAAGATTCTGTGCTGATGCCGATGCGCATGCGAGCGCCATCGCTACAAACAAAATTACTTTTTTCATCTTATACAATTTTTAATTCATTAGCATTTAAACAAAGTCCGTTCCAAACTGCTAGAACTGCTGTCCGATCACGAAGTGGAACTGGCTTCCGCCGTTCTTCTTGTCGTCGAAACCGTATCCCCAGTCAACACCGAGCAAGCCGATCATAGGGAGGAATACCCTGACGCCGACACCGGCTGACCTCTTGATCTGGAATGGGTTGAAGTTCTTGATGTCTTTCCAGCAGTTACCTCCCTCGAGGAAGAGGAGGGCAAAGATGGTCGACTGCGGCTGGAGGATCACAGGGTAGCGGAGCTCGACGGTAAACTTATCGAAGAGGTGTCCTGCGTATGCCTGAGTTCCGTTCTCCGTATATTCCAACTCGGTGAGCGAGTAGTTCTCATAACCACGGAGCGAGATCACGTCAGCACCATAGGTATTGTAACCGGACATACCGTCACCACCGACGATGAAGCCCTCGAATGGTGAATATCCGTAGTTCTTGTTGTATCTTCCGAGGTATCCGAACTGTACGCCTGCCCTGAGGACGAGGTCGCCTACGAGCTTGGTGTAGACATCACCTTTGAACTGCCACTTGTGATACTCGATGAACTTGTATCTGTGTGCAGCATCCTGCTTGCTATAGTCGATCTTTCTCCAGTCATCGACAGGAGTAGGATAGTAGTTTCCGTTCTCGTCCACATTACCCCAGTCCTTCTTGCGGAGGAGAGAGTAAGGAGGTGTGAGTGCAACCGAGAAGCTGAAGTCAGAACCCTGACGAGGGTAGATCTGCTGGTCGGTAGAGTTTCTCTGGAGGCTCAAGGTATAGCTCAGGTTATGAGAGATACCTGTATTGAACATGAAGTAGTAGTTCCAGTTGTTGAGCTTGTAGGTCTGCCAGCTGAGCTGATTGAAGAGCACGAAATAGTTGTCCGGCCACTTGAGTCGCTTACCTATACCTGCAGAAAATCCATAGACCTCCATGTAATCCTGGTTGTTCTTGATACCGAGATAGAGGTAAGAGTTGGTCTGACGTGTATAATATGCAGACAGGTTCAGAGAGGTAGGCTTCTTACCGAAGAGCCAAGGCTCCACGAAGCTTGCAGAGAGACAGGTATAGTATGTACCGTTGGTCTGGAAACGGAATGCCAGGTTCTGAGCATCTCCGAGCGGTACCGGACGCCACGCTGTCTTATCGAAGAATCTTCGGGTCGAGAAGTTGTTGAAGCTTACGCCGACGGTCGCAACGAAAGTCCTCGCACCCCAACCACCGGAAAGCTCAAGCTGGCTCGACGGCTTCTCTGTCACGTTGTAGACGAGGTCCACTGTGTTGTTGAGCTGGTTAGGAATGATCGAGTAGCCCTTGTTCGGGTCAGAGATCGCCTCCGGGTCGAACTGACCCATGGATGCGATTTCTCGGATGGACCTCTCGAAGTCGGTCTGGCTGAAGAGATAGCCCGGACGGGTGAATACCTGACGGCGAACGACTCTCTCGTTCGTAAGGTCGTTACCGTTGATGACGATATTGTTCAATGTAGCAGGCTTACCCTCGACTACCCTCAGCTCGACATCCACGGAGTCGCCCTCGATATTGAGCTCGACAGGCTGGATGTTGAAGAAGAGATAACCGTTGTCGCGGTAGAGCTTGGACACGTCATACTCACTCTGCTTTCCGCCACCGAAGAGTCGCTTCTCCATGGTTACGACAACATAGATACCTCCCTTGTTGATCTTGAGGATCTCGTTGAGCATATCGCTGGTGTAGACGGAGTTACCAGTCCAGGTAATATCACGGAAGTAGTACTGCTTGCCCTCGTCGAAAGTGAAGTCGATCTCGAGCTTGCTAGGCTTAGCAGTCGGATCCTTAGGAGGGAGGAGATACATGGTATCCTTGACGATGCGTGCGTCACGATAACCAGCTTCGTTGAACTTGCTGATGAGGTTCTTCTTATCGTTAGGATATTCCTTCTCATCGAATTTCTTTGAGCTGAAGAAGCTGACCAGACGTCTGTCCTTGGTCTTCTTCATCGCCATCGCGAGCTTCACGTCCTTGACATGATCGTTACCTTCGAACTTGATGGTCCTGACCTTTATCTTCTCGCCACGGTCCACCGCGAAATTGACGCGGACTGCGCCGTTGATCATAGAGTCGACCTTCGTCTGCACGTCCACCTTGGTGTTCTGGAAACCTTTCTCCTTGTAGAATCGGGTGATGATGTCAGCTGTGGTCTTTGCCACATACTCCGAATACTCGCCTCCCCTACGGAGGTTGAGACGCTCGTTGAGGTCTTTCTGCTCACCGCTCTTGACACCGGTGAAGGTCCAGCGGGACATACGGGGACGCTCCTTGACGGTCACCACGAGATATGCAGAATCCCTGTCTGCAGAGAGGTGGTCTATCTTGAAGCCGACATCCTCGAAACGCCTCTGCGCCCAGAGTCTCTTGAGGATAGCCGAGATGTCCTCACCCGGAACGGTCACTTCCATTCCCTTCTGGAGGCCGGTGACCTGGATGATCTGCTCGGTGCTGAAATAATGATTTCCCTCGACGGTCACGCCGCCGACGATGTATTTCTTCGGGTTGTTATAATCGACCGTAACCCCCTGAGCAAAGGCCGTTGCCGATGCCGCCAGGAGGAACAGTGCCGTAAATACCCTTCTTATATTGATCACTTATCAGTCGGTTTAAGGTTGCAAATATAACAATTATTTGACTTTTCCATATCTGCGGTCACGCTTGGAGAACTCCTCGAGGGCCTGTCGGAAATCCGGCTTGCGGAAATCCGGCCACAGCACAGGGGTAAAGTAGAACTCCGTATATGCGCTCTGCCAGAGCAGATAGTTGCTGATTCGGCTCTCGCCAGAGGTGCGTATGATCAGGTCCGGGTCAGGAATTCCTGCCGTCACGAGATAATCGTCGAAATCCGCGATGGTCATGTCCTCGACCTGCTGCCTGCGCTCCGGATGCTCCGCAAGCTCCACCGCGAGTTTCTTTGCCGCCTGGAGGATATCCCATCTGCCGCTGTAGCTGAGGAAAATGATCATCGTCATCCTGTCGTTCGCTGCGGTCATCTGCTCACATCCCTCGATCGCTGCGAGGAGTGCAGGGTTGAGGCGCTTGCGGTTACCGAGCACGAGGAAGCGCACCTTGTTCTTCATGAGAGTCTCGAGCTCCCCTTCGATGCACTTTGCCATGAGACCCATGAGCGTGTTCACCTCAGCCTCCGGACGGTTCCAGTTCTCCTCTGAGAAAGCGTAGAGCGAAAGATACTTCACGCCAGCTTCGACTGCCGCCTCGGTGCAGGCACGGACGCTCTCGACTCCAGCCTTATGGCCGAATACTCGCTCCTGTCCCCTTTCCTTTGCCCAACGGCCATTGCCATCCATGATCATGGACACATGCACCGGTGCATTCATGTTTGCTTCGTTGTTACTGTTCATTTCCGTTTCTGATGTCTTCACCCCAGAAGAGCTTCGTGGTTAATGCCTTGATGAAATCCGAGTCTTTGAGGCAGACTCGGTTGAGCGAAAAGCGTGCCAATTTCACCCCTATTTCGCTATCAGCAGGGATTTCCTTGTTCCTGTTGTCCACACTCAGCACGACGCTCGCGTCCCTGGACTGGAAACGAATGCTTATCTCCGAGCTGTCGGGCACTATCATAGGCCTCACATTGAGGTTGTGCGGAGCGATAGGAGATATGATCAGGACCTTTGATTCCGGAAGGACTATGGGTCCTCCGACACTGAGTGAATATGCCGTCGAACCCGAGCTGGTGGCAATCAGGAGGCCATCTGCCCAGTAAGTAGGGAGAGCGACGCCGTTGATCGTCACGTCGACTCCGAGCATCGCGGCACCATTTCTGTGGAAGGAGATCTCATTGAGGGCACATGACCAGTCCATGTTGACGCCGGAAACCTGCAGAAGCGAGCGCTTCTCCGATCTCCATGAACCTGAAGCCAGCTGAGACGCGACCACCTCCGGAACGTTCTCCGAGAGGAAGCCAAGCCTGCCGAGGTTGACGCCGAGAACCGGTATGCCGCTGTCCCCCACTATCGCGGCGGAGGAGAGGAAGGTACCATCGCCGCCGACAGCCATGATGAGGTCGGTTTCCGAACTGAGACCGGACACCGGGTCATAGTCCACTACGACATGGCCGGCAGCACGAAGGGCGCCAATAAGCTCAGTAAGCCTCGGCTCCGAAGAAAGTGCAGGGTCCCTGGTATAGACTGTAATCCTCATAATGACTTCAAATAGCTTACAAAAATAATCATAATTGTTAGAATTTGGTGAATAATACCTACTTTTGTGCGTGATAAATAATAAGTGAACATGACACGTCTTAGCGTCAACATAAACAAGATTGCGACTGTCAGGAACGCCCGAGGCGGCAATATGCCTGACGTTACAAAGGCAGCCCTCGACTGCGAGAGGTTCGGAGCCGAAGGCATCACCGTACACCCCCGTCCAGACGAGAGGCACATCAGGTACTCCGACGCAAGGGAGATCTGCCCGCTCGTGAAGACCGAGTTCAATATCGAAGGCAACCCTATCCCGTCATTCATAGACCTCGTCCTCGAGGTGGTCCCAGCACAGGTGACCCTCGTTCCCGACGCCGAGGATGCGATAACCTCGAACGCTGGCTGGGACACCATCAACAACAAGGAATTCCTCACCGAGGTGACACGCAGGTTCCATGAAAAGGGAATACGAGTGTCCATATTCGTCGATCCAGACCCGAAGATGGTAGAAGGAGCAGCAGCATGTGGAGCCGACAGGGTCGAACTCTACACCGAGAGCTATGCAAGGAACTACCCTAAGGGGAAGGAAGAGGCAATCGCACCTTTCGTTGCGGCTGCGGAGGCTGCAAGACGCTGCGGTCTCGGCCTCAACGCCGGACACGATCTCAGCCTCGAGAATCTCGAATACTATGTCCGCACCATCCCGTGGACTGACGAAGTATCCATCGGACACGCAATCATCTGCGACGCTCTCTACATGGGTCTTGAAAAGACCATCCAGGAATATCTGAAGAAAATCAGGATTTTTTAATACCTTTGCATTTCCCGCGTGAAAATCACGGGCAAGCCGATTAACAAACAAAAAAACAACAATACAGCAATGAAAAAAGCATCACTTCTCTTCAGCATCGCAGCTCTCGCAGTTGCCTTCGTTTCTTGCAACCAGCAGCCAAGCCAGACAGCCAGCGAGCCAGCAGCGTCTACCAGCACCGCGGTTGCAGGTTCCATCGCATACATCCAGCTTGACGACATCCTCGAGCAGTATGATATGGCAAACGACCTCAGGGCTATCGTAGAGACCAAGGTGAACAACATCCAGAACGAGATCAACCGCAGGGGCAAGAAGCTCGAGAGCGACGTAAACGCTTATGCTGACAAGGTACAGAAGGGTCTCATGACCCGTTCGGTAGCCGAGGCACAGCAGGCAAAGCTCCAGCAGCAGGAGCAGGAGTTCAACGCTTATGCAAACCAGAAGCAGAACGAGATCAACGAGGAGCAGATCGTCATGATGAATCAGATCAGCGACGCTATCAAGACCTACATCGACAACTACAACGCACAGAAGGGTTACGCAATGATTCTCGTAAACCAGGCTGGCGTTCCTGTCATCGCAGCGGACGCTTCTCTCGACATCACCCAGGAGATCCTCGACGGCCTCAACGCTGAGTACGTTAAGTCAAAGAACACCAAGTCTGCAGAATAATTGAAGATAGCGATACTGTCCTGCTTCTATCCCTACAGAGGGGGAATCTCCCAGTTCAACACTTATCTCTACAACGAATTGGGAAAGGAGAACATTGTCAAGGCTTTCAATTTCAAGAGACAATATCCTGAATTCCTCTTTCCCGGAAAGACGCAGTACGTAAGCGCGGAAGATATGGCCGTACCGATAGAGAGCACATCTCTGTTGGATACGGCCAATCCGTTTTCTTACATCACCACGCTCCGAGCCATCAAGGATTGGGATCCGGACGTGCTGATCGTCAGGTACTGGATGTCCTACTTCGCCCCTTCACTGGGTTTCATAGCCCGACACATGAAGGACAGATGCAAGGTCATCTCCATACTTGACAACGTAATCCCTCACGAGCCACACTTCTTCGACGAGCCCCTCACACGTTACCTCCTTTCGGGAACCGACGGCTGCGTGACGCTATGCGAGGCTGTCTCCAAGGATCTTCTGAAGATCAGTCCCGACTCCAGATACGCCGTCATACAGCATCCTCTCTACTCCCAGTTCGGAGCTCCGAAGGACAGGACGGAGATGGAGTCCAAGCTCGGTCTTGAACACGTGAAGAAGACACTGCTCTTCTTCGGCCTCATCAGGGATTACAAGGGCCTTGACATCTTGCTCAAGGCATTCGACGAACTGGACGACAGCTACCAGCTCGTAGTCGCAGGAGAGCCTTACGGCTCCTTCGACAAGTACAGGAAACTGATTGATGCATCACCGGCAAAGGGGCGCATCCATCTGTTCCTGGACTTCATCAAGGATTCAGAAGTGGCAGATTACTTCTCGGCAGCAGACCTTGTCGTGCTGCCATACAGAAGTGCCACCCAGAGCGGTATCAGTTCCGTTTCCTACCACTTCGAGGTTCCTCTCGTGGTGACTGACGTAGGAGGTCTGAAGGAGACCATCGGCGTCCGTGGCACGGGACTTGTCGCAAAGGACTGTACACCTGGCTCGATCAAGGCCGAAGTACAGAGATTCTTCGCCGACCCTGTACTCAGGGAGTCTTGCGTAGAGAACATCAGGAAGGAAAAGGTTCGCCTGTCATGGGGCAACTTCTGCAGGCAGCTGACCGAATTCATCCAAAGCTTATGAAAATGAAAGATATGGGAAAGAAACTAATACTCACTATTACGTTGATGCTCGCATTCATGGTCGGTGCGGGTGCTCAGGACTATGTGGCTACACCGGTCACCATTTCCAAGGAGAAGGTGAAGCTCGATGGAAAGGTATACTATTCCCACATCGTGTTGGAAAGGCAGACTCTTTTCGGCATCAGCAAGGCTTATGATGTTCCGATCGAGGAGATATACAAGGCTAACGAGAGCATCAACCTCAGAGAGAACGGGCTCAAGAAGAACTCCATCATCCTCATCCCTGCACCTCAGCAGCAGAGCGGCAAGAGAGGCAGGAAGAAGGACGACGCTGTCATCGTGCCTACCACTGAGACCATTGCCCAGACAGAGCCTGTCCAGGGCATCAATACAGAAGCAGCAGCCGCAGAGGAAGTCAACCCTCAGAATGACGTCGAGGTCTCCATGAACGACCAGGACGGCAGTTTCTCTCCTGACAGCACTGAGGTCAGCGCTCCTATCCTTAGCTTCGAGCCTAAGAGCGACGTGGACGTTCTGCTTTTCCTCCCTCTCAAGGCATCAAGCGGACGCGGTCAGAGCGGCTATATGGATTTCTACAGCGGAGCCCTCCTGGCCGCACGTGCAAAGGGAAATCAGGGCATCAACGTCAACATAAGCATATATGACGTCGCAAACGGCGTCCCTGCGATAAAGAGCGAAGAGATCGAAAAGGCCGACGTCATCATCGGCCCCGTATTCTATGACAACATGAAGACCCTCCTCGGCAGGGTACCTTCACACACCCATGTGGTTTCCCCTATGGATGCAAGGACCGAGTCCCTCATTCCGACTAATGCGAACATGATCCAGGCACCGGCAAGCAACGACAGGCAGTTCCAGGATCTCGTATCATGGATGGGCCGTGAGTATGCGCAGGGAGAGAAGATACTCATCGTCTTCGAGAAAGGCAGAGATGCGGAGATCAAGAACGTATCTGCGCTCCTTCAGGACGGAGGATATGAGTTCCAGACATTCTCATATAACCTTCTCGAAGGCCGCAGCGTGGATGCGGCGCTCAAGATGAGGATGGACCCAGGCAAGATGAACAGGGTGTTCATAGTATCAGAGAGCGAAGCATTCGTAAATGATGCCATCCGTAACCTCTCTCTCCTCTGCCATGAGACCGCCGGCTACAAGGTGACTCTCTACGGAAACTCCAAGATCAAGACCTTCGAGACCATCGAGGCAGAGAATCTCCACCTCACGAACCTCCATCTTTCGCTTCCGTACAACGTGAACTACGATGATGCGAGGGTGAAGGACTTCCTCATGAAGTACCGCGCCATCTTCAACACCGAGCCTACAGCATTTGCTTTCCAGGGATATGACCTCACCTATTTCTTCATATCCGAGGTCGCAAAGTATGGCGACAGGTGGTATGAGTGGTTCACCCAGGATAGCGCCAGCCTCCTTCAGGCAGACTTCAGCTTCAGCAGGCAGGAAGGTTCCGAGGACAGGGGATTCGTCAATTCAGCCCTCAGACATGTAGTCTACGGACCGGACTTCAATATTACTTCGGTAAATCTTTAGAAAGGCAATACAAGGCCGAGGAGCGACTTCGCATTGGCGATCGCAGCCTCAGTGAGCACTGAGCCGCTGAGCATCCTGGCAAGTTCGAGAACTCTCTGCTCCGCGGAGAGTTTTTCTATTGTGGATATGGTCCTGCCATCCGGCTCTACCGTCTTGGTGACGAGCAGATGCTCGCACCCCTTCGCTGCCACCTGAGGAAGATGTGTGATCGCAAACACCTGCATTCGGGTACCCATCTCGCAGATCATGGTTCCCATCTTGTCCGCAACGCTACCTGAAACTCCAGTGTCAATCTCGTCGAAGATCATGGTAGGCATGTGTCCAAAGCGTGCCATCATATCCTTGAGAGCGAGCATGATTCTGCTGAGCTCGCCGCCTGATGCACATCGAGCCACGTCCACGGCATTTCTGCCGGTCGCAGAGAAACGGAATACGACCGAGTCGCAACCCGTTGCACTGAGGGCGGCATCCTGGATTTCCACCTCAAAGATCGAGAGAGGCATCTCAAGTGACCTGATGCTGGCCTGTATATCTGCCGCAAAAGACGGCGCTGCGGCAGCACGCGCCTGGTGAAGGGCCGCAGCTGCTTCATCGAGAGACTTCTGAGCCGACGCAATTTCATCTACGAGTTCTTCCCTCTTCTCCACGAGAGCGGAAGAATCTGCAAGGTTTGTTCCCAGGGCATCCCTCACGGCTATCAGATCGGCCACGCTTGCACAGCCGTGCTTCTTCAGAAGGGAATATATCAGGGAAAGACGGTCATCAACCTCCTGAAGCCGTTCAGGAGAGACATCCAGCCTCTCGTTGATGTCGCTTACCTCGGCGAGCACGTCCTCAAGCTCAAGTCGGGTGGACTCCACGCGGGAAGCGAGTTCAGTGGTCTGCGGTATGAACTTGGAGAGTTTTTCCAGCTTCCGCTGGATTTCCTTGAGGGAATTGGTCATGGAGATCTCCATGTCTCCAGACGAAACGATTGCCAGGCCCTCACACTCGCAGAGAAGTTCCTTGATCTCCTCCGCATTCGCAAGCCTCTTCTGTTCTTCCTCAAGCTGTTCGAGTTCGCCGTCCAGGAGCTTTGCGGCATCGAGCTGGGCGAACTGGGTCTCATTATATTCCCTGTCCCTCTCGACCGAAGCGATTCGAGCCTCGAGGCGATCGAGTTCGCCACGAAGTGAATTCAGACGCGACCAGCAGGCCGAGCAAACCTCGAGCCTGGCGGCATTCTCTGCGTAACGATCAAGTATGGACAGCTGGAACTGACGATCCGAAAGCATCATTGTCTGATGCTGGGAGTGGATGTCGATGAGTCTCGACGAGAGTTGGCTGAGGACCTGAACGGTCACAGGGAGATCGTTCACGAAAGCACGGGAACGGCCGGTAGAGGCCACCGTCCTCCTTATTATGATCTGTCCCCCATCCCACTCAAGGTCATTCTCGTCGAAGATGGCCTTGAGGTCCTGATCATCGGGGTCCATCTCGAACTGGGCCTCGACTACACATTTGTCTGCGCCTTCAGCTATGGCGCCGGAATCTGATTTGCCGCCCAGGACAAGGGACAGTGCACCGAGCAGGATAGACTTTCCCGCACCTGTCTGTCCGGTTATGATGACAAGACCCTCCGGAAACTCGATGTCCAGAGAGTCTATCAATACATAATTCTTGACCTGAAGCCTTGAGAGCATATCAGATTATTCCTCCTCTTTCTTTGCCTGGCGGTAATAGATCTCACCCTCCTGGAACTCAGCGATCGCAGTGAGAGATGGCTTTGGCTGACGCTCGTAGTACTTTGAGATCTCGATCTGCTCACGATTCTCGTATACTTCCTCCATAGTGTCACGCTCGTTCTTGAAATCATTGAGCTTCTCGTTGAGTTCCTTCTTCTCGTCGATGGCGATCTGGTTTGCCCTCTTCGAAAGGATCACGACTGTCTCATAGATGTTACCGGTTGGCTCCGCGAAATCAACGATGTCGCGGGTAATGGTGTTTGTTGGAACTTTGGTTGCCATATTCTGTCTGTTTTTGTTTCTGTCTATAAATTATACACCCACCCCGAGGGGTGGGTTTCAAAAATTTTCTATGTCCTAGAATTATTTGCTCTCGCCAGCCTTCTTCGCTGCCTTCTCTGCTTTCGCAGCCTCTTTCTCCGCTGCAGCTGCCGCCTTGTCTATCTTTGCCCTCTCCTTTGCGTACTGTCTTTCCTTGACCTTGTCGAGGGTTCCTTCATACTTGCCAAGCACAGTCTGCGACCTCTGATAGAGAGCATCGAGCTCTTTCCTGTACTTGGAATCAGGAGTCTCTCCGATGAAGTTGAAGTAGTCATCCTGGAACACGAGGTAACGGTCATGCTGCTTCGAAGCGACGCTGAGCTTCGCATACTTGTACGAAGACATCGCGGTATAATAGAGTATGTCCTCGCGGAAGGCATTGTCTGCATTGTCCTTGAGCACGTTCACGAGAGCAGTACGGGACGCGAGATAGTCCTCCATCTTATAGTAGAGCCTTGCTGCCTCATAAGCCTTGGTATCAAGACGAAGATTGAGATCCTTGATCATCCTCTCACAGTCGGACACATGACCGCCGAGAGGATATTCGCGAAGATAAGACGCGATCTCGGAAAGAGCCTTGGTAGTAGGAGACTGGTCAAGCTCCCATCTGAGAGTCTCACGATAGAGACAATCGATCCTGAGGAAACGAGCGTCCGGTGTGAACGGACTGCGAGGGAAGTTCGTACAGAACCTGTCGAAGTTAGTCTCCGCTGTATAGTAGTCCTTATAGTTATAGTTGCTCAAGCCCCAATAGTAAAGGACGGTATCTTCCTTTGCCGTTCCGCTGACCTGCATCGAAAGTGACTCGAAGAGCTGAGCGGACTTGGTGAACTTACCTGCGTCGAAATACTGGAAAGCGGCGGCGTACTTGGCGTCGACGTCGGTACTCTGCAGGAGAGCCTCATACTGTGACTTGCACGAAACCGAAAGCGCGGCTACGGCAAGCATGGCAACCATTGTTAGTCTGAATGTCTTCATCTGACCTTATATGTCTGTCTAAATATTATCGAAAATATGTCCCCACTTCCTGAATATCCAGCCGAGGAGATTCTCAGGAATAATAGGACAGAATACGCGAGCAATCTTGTTGATCAGGCCCGGCATGGTGCCCTTGCGCCTCTTGAAGGTGGCCTCGACAGCACAGTCGACGGCACGCTCCGGCTTGATCATCACCCCGAGGGTACGCGCAAGCTTTTTCAAGTTTGGTGCCAGAGGCACGAGCGGAGTATCCACGGCGCCGAAGTATGCATTGGTGACGCTGACGCCCGTCTTGCGGCACTCGATCCTGAGCGAGCGTGAGAACGAACGGATGAAGAGCTTGGTTCCTGAGTACATGCCGATGCATGGCCATGGCATCCACGCCGCGAGCGAGGACACGTTAAGGACATATCCATTATGCCTTGCCTGCATGTCAGGCACATAGGCACGGCACAGAAGCATAGGAGTCGTACAATGCACCATCATGATGAGCTTGAGCCTCCTCTCGTTGGTCCTGACAATGCCGGAAGCGATGAGAAGTCCAGCGTTATTCACGAGGACCTCAACCTCGATACCTTCCGAATCCGTCTTCGCCTTGATCGTCTCTGCGGCTTCCATCAGGGAGAGGTCCTGAGCTATGGTGAGGACCTTGAACGAATCCTTCGATGCCGCTCTCCAGTCGCTGAGCGAAGCCACTTTTTCCCTAACTTGAGCTGCGACATTCTCGAGTGCATCTGCCTTTATGTCGACGAGCACAAGACTATAGCCGAGCATCGCAAGACGCTCAGCATAGAGCGCGCCCATTCCTCCGGCTGCACCGGTTATGAGCGCATAGTTCTTGTAAGCCCTGAAATTCTTTTCCGTTACCTTCATCTCTGCCAATTGCAAACAATCTGCAAATGTACCAAAAAACTTGGTAAAACCCCTATGCCTTAGCGGCCTTTCTCCTGGTAGGATGAACGATTATCTGGATATCGATGTCCTGGATGGAATAACCACGGAACTTCTTTCTGCCGAGATGCTCCTCCACCATGCCCATGAGTTCAGCGTCCACGACGTCCCTGTACACATGATTCTCACAATCATACATATGCACATGCCTGAAGGTATTGACGTCGAAATACATCTTGTTGTTGGCGCTGAGCCTGTGTCCATACACACCCAGAAGAGCAAGCTGGGAGAGGATATTGTAGACTGAGGCCGCCGTTACCGAAGTGGTTCCGGCCGAATTGATCTCGTCCACCACCATATCGGCACATGCGTGGCCAAGCTTCATCATGGTCTCATGAACAGCGATGCGCTGAGGAGTGGCCTTCAGGCCATGCTTCTTGAGGATGGCCTTGAATTCCTTGATATCTGTCGTTTTCTGCGTATTCATAGGACAAATGTAGTCCAAAAATGCGCAGCTAGCAAATAATTTTGAATAATTCCAAATTAAGCAAGCTATGCAAGCTCGCAGAGAAGGGTCGCAGGAGTAGCGTCAACGACCTTCACGGTGACATAGTCTCCTACCTTGTGGGTCTTGTCCGGCCAGACGCACATCATGTAATTGCTTGCCCTTCCGCAAAGTTCATCGGCACTCTTCTTCGAAGGGCCTTCGACAAGCACCTTATGGATCTTACCGATCTGATTGCGGTAGTTCAGCGCTCCCATCCTGCCCTGAAGCTCGATGATCTCGTTGAGCCTGCGGGTCTTCTCGGCAGGTGTGATGTCATCCGGATACTTCTTGGAAGCCAGAGTTCCCGGGCGCTCAGAGTACTGGAACATGAATGCTGCGTCGAACTTCACGATTTCGAAGAGGCTGAGAGTATCCTGGTGGTCCTGCTCGGTCTCGCCGCTGAATCCGGCTATGACGTCGGTGGTGAGTCCACAGTCCGGAATGACTTCACGAATCTTGGCTACCCTCTCGAGATACCATTCCCTGGTGTATTTGCGACGCATCTTCTCGAGCATCACGTTGCTGCCTGACTGGACAGGGAAATGTATGTGCTTGCAGATGTTCTCGTGCGCGGCCATTGTGTAGAGCACCTCGTCGCTGATATCTGACGGATATGAGGTGGAGAAGCGAACCCTGAGCTCAGGGCTGATCGAAGCGACCTTCTCGAGGAGCTGGGCGAAGTTCATGGTCTCGCCGGCATGCTCAGCGCAGTCCTCCGGAGCCTTCCATGCATAGGAGTCGACGTTCTGACCGAGGAGGCTCACCTCCTTGTAGCCGGCAGCGAAGAGTTCCTCTGCCTCACGGATTATGCTGTATGGATCACGGCTGCGCTCGGCGCCGCGGGTGTAAGGGACGACGCAATAAGAGCAGCAGTTGTTGCATCCGCGCATGATGGAGATATATGCGCTGACGCCATTCTTGTCCATGCGCACAGGAGTTATGTCGGCATAAGTCTCGTCGCGGGAGAGCTGGACGTCGATCTGCGGACTGTCAGGCGAAATGGCCTCGACCATCTCCGGGAGGTGCCTGTACGCATCGGGGCCTGCGACGAGATCTACGACATGGCTGTCCAGGAGCTTATCCTTGAGGCGCTCTGCCATACATCCGACGATACCGATGATCACTCCTGGTCTCTTCTGCTTTTCGAGACGGAACACGTCGATACGTCCGTACACCCTCTGCTCGGCATTCTCCCTGATGGAGCATGTGTTGGCGAGTATGATATCCGCCTCGTCCATGGCCTCAGTGCGCTCATAGCCCACCTTTGAGAGTATGGAAAGTATCACTTCGCTGTCATTGACATTCATCTGACAGCCATAGGTCTCGATATATATCTTCTTCATGCCTGTATAATCCGTTTGAGGCGCAAAGATATGATTTTTTGCACAATATTTGTACCTTTGCAAGATTACTATGGCAACGATGAAGACATTTGGCAAACACATAGGATTGCTTATCCTGGCTATCGTCATGTTGGCTGGAACGAGCTGTTCCAAGGTCAGCGACATAAGCCTCACCTCATACAGGATCGAAGACTTCAACATGAGAGGTCTCCGCTCTGCGGACGTGACGTTGAGCCTTGGCATACACAACCCCATCATCCAGTTCACTCTCGAGAACAACAGCGCCACTCTCTACAGGGAAGGAGTCGAGATTGGCACGGTTGATGCTACTGACGTGACCATCCCGGCCAAGACCGACGGCGTCTATCAGGTGACAGGCACCGCCACCCTGAGCGAAGGTATGAGCCTTCTCAAGGCGATGACGCTCGTGAGGGACTTCAAGCCAGAGGAATACACGGTCGACATACACACGACCATAAAGCTCAAGAGCGGAGCCAAGTTCAAGGTGAACAAGCTAGGTGTTCCACTCAACAAACTTTCAGACAATTAGCTATGAAGAAGATTCTTTACATAATCATCGCGATCGGAGCATTGCTCGCGGGAGTATCCGCGAAGGCAGGTGCCCAGGAAAGGTATGAGCTCGTGGACTCGGTCATCTTCAGGATGGCTGACGCTGCAGACTCAACCCTCTATGGCAGGAGCATTATCTCACTCATGCCGTCAAGGTCAAAGGGCGACGTCGCAACAGTAACCGTGAACCAATCCAGCGCAATCGCATCCGCAATGGACGCCCATGTCCGCTCCAATTCAAACAGGGCTCTCAAGGGCTACAGGGTCAGGATCTATTTCGACAACAAGCAGAACTCGAGAAACGCATCCATGGCAGCATACAACGCATTCTGTGATGCTCACCATGACGTACCTGCATACAGGACCTATGTCAACCCATATTTCAAGGTAGCCGTCGGCGATTTCCGCACAAAGTCCGAGGCTATGCAGTTCATGGCGCAGATCAAAGGCGAGTTCCCTAGCGCCTTCGTGATCAAGGAGAACATCAAGTCTCCGGTCGTAGACAAGGCTAACGCATTCGTTGCCGACACTATCAAGGTACGTAGAAAGATTCAGTAAGCGAGGAAGATAATGGCAAAGCAGACTCTCGGTCTCGAGCTCAAGCAGCAACAGAAGCTCTCACCTCTCCAGATTCAGACGATAAAGCTCATCGAGCTTCCTGTCCAGGAACTCGAGCAGCGTATCAGGAAGGAGCTGGAGGATAACCCTGTGCTTGACGAGGATACCGCCCCTAGGGATGAGTCCAAGGAGGCTGAAGACCAGCCAAAGGACATCTCGCTCGACGAATACAAGGAGGAAGACCAGATTCCTTCCTATAAGTTGCGCGTAAACAACTACGGAAAGGACGACGACAGCAGGTCACAGTTCAGCACCTTCTCCGTGAAGGAAAGCTTCACCCAGAGTCTGATGGACCAGCTCGGCTACAAGAACCTCGACGACCACGAAAGAGCTGTCGCTGCCTTCATTATAGGTAGCCTCGAGAGCAACGGCTATCTGCGCCGCTCACTCGACAACCTCGTTGACGACATGGCCTTCAGGGCCAACATCGACACAAACGAGGAGGAAGTCCTCAGGATGCTCAAGGTCATTCAGGAATTCGAGCCTGTAGGCGTAGGTGCAAGGGATCTCCAGGAGTGCCTCGCACTCCAGCTCAGGAACAAGAAACCAAGTCCGGCAAACCAGCTGGCGCTCACGATAGTAGAGAAGTATTTCGAGGAGTTCAAGAACAGACATTTCTCGAAGATAATCAGCAAGCTCGGCGTCAGCGAGGAGGAATTCAAGGCCGCGATGGTGAAGATCACCAAGCTCAACCCGTCTCCGGGAGGACAGATAGATGACTCATATACTGACCAGGCCCAGCAGATCGTGCCAGACTTCGTGCTTGACTATGTGAACGGAAACATGGAGCTCTCGATGCCTAGATTCTCCGTACCGGAGCTCAGGATCAACAAGAAGTACGCGAACATGCTCATGGAGGCAGCCGGATCAGGCTCGACCCGCGAGCAGAAGGAGGCAGCCACCTTCGTCAAGAAGAAGATGGACTCCGCCAAGTGGTTCGTGGAGGCTATCAAGCAGAGGCACAACACCCTCGAGAGCACGATGAAGGCCATACTCGATTACCAGCATGACTATTTCGTGGACGGTGATGAGTCTTGTCTCAAGCCTATGGTCCTCAAGGACATCGCGGAGAAGACCGGATTCGACATCTCCACCATTTCCCGCGTCGTGAACAGCAAGTACATCGAGACCCATTTCGGAATATTCCCGCTCAAGTATTTCTTCTCAGAGGGACTCGAGAACAAGGATGGCGAAGAGGTATCGACAAGGGAGCTCAAGAAGGTTCTCAGAGAGCTCGTCGACAACGAAGACACACGTAACCCGCTCACCGACGACCAGCTCGTGGTCGAGATGGAGAAGCGAGGCTACAAGGTCGCCAGACGTACGATTGCAAAGTACAGAGACATCCTCAACATCCCGAAGGCAAGGCTCCGCAAGACCCTCTAGCCTTCAGTCAGCAAGGCCACAGGACTCCTGATGACCGTTTCCTGCGAAAAGCTATAGTAGCCGCTGTCTGATAGTATCAGATGGTCAAGAAGCTGTTTGCCCATAGCCTCAAGGGCCTTCTTCAGGGAGATGGTCGCATCTATGTCATTCTGCCCCGGCATAGGGTTGTCCGACGGGTGATTATGGAACATTATGACCCCCGTGGCATTCTTGTCGAGCACCTTCTTCAGTATCCGAGGTACATCAAGCGAGGTACTGCTGATATTTCCCACCGATATATGCTCCAGGGATATCACGTAGTTGGCCCGGTTCAGCAGCATGACCCAGAACTCCTCGTGATCCAATCCGCGGAGCTTGGGCGCCATCACGCGCCAGGCCAGCTCGGCTGAGCGTATCGGGACCTTGGCAATATCCGAAGACTCGGACATCCACCTGCGTCCCAGCTCGAAAGCTGCCTCCAGGGTCACAGCCTTGTCCTTCCCTATCCCGGGTATCTTCATCATCTGCTCAGACGACATTGCATAGAGTCTGGACAGCTTTCCCTCCGAGGCCACCAGCAATGACTGAGCCACCTCGATCACATTATGCCCTACTACACCCGTCCTCAGAAGTACCGCAAGAAGTTCACCGTTGCTCAGACCTCGCGTACCATATTTCTTAATCTTCTCCCTCGGCCTCTCATCGAGGCACATCTCCGACATCTTCATGTCGCCAAAGATAAGTTCAAGCTTCGTAAAAAGCGCACGTATCGAATCCTCAGGAAGCACTTTTCAAGAATTTCCTCGTGTTTTCATTTTTCCGTGCTAACCACGAATTTTTTCCTTGGACTTGAGTATTCCGTCCGTTGCAAAATCTCCCTATGATTTGCCAAAATGGACAAAAACGGCTTGCAGATTCCAAAAATATATCTATCTTTGCATTCCCAAACCAACATGGTGCCTGTAGTTCAGTTGGTTAGAGCGTCAGATTGTGGTTCTGAATGTCGTGGGTTCGAGCCCCACCAGGCACCCTGGATAAGCCCTGCAGATATTTCTGCGGGGCTTATTTTTTATAAGTCGGGACTTTATTACCTTTGTCGCAGATAACTAACCTATTGAATTGACAGAAATGAAAGCGAAACTCAGCATATTGGCATTGGTATGTAGCTTGATACTCGTGCCTTTCAACCTCTTGGCACAGTCTGACTCACTCATGACCGTGTCCGGCATAGTCAGGGACCAGGGACACAGGCTCCCCTTCGTAAGTGTCACCATCGAGGGTTCTACCCTCGGCACCATCACGAATGAGGACGGCTATTTCAGTCTCAAGATTCCGAGAACTGACAAGGAGATCACCATCGTGATCTCGCATGTGGGATACTATGCCACAAGCTCGACCCTGAAGGCAAGCGACGCCCACGACATGAGGTTCGTGCTCAATCCTTATTCTGACCTGCTCGACCAGGCGATAGTCATAGGACATGATCCGGAGAACCTGGTCAAGGAAGCCCTCCAGAAGATATATAGGAACTATCCTATGGAGCCGGTCTACCAGAGAGGCTTCTACAGGGAGACAGCCAAGAAGGGAAGCCGCTTCATCAGTGTCTCCGAGGCTGTCATCGACATGTACAAGTACAAGTATACCAGTTCTGCGGAATTCGACCGCGTACGCGTGCTCAAGGGCAGAAGGCTCGTCAGCCAGAGATCTGCGGACACTCTCTCGGTCAAGCTCCAGGGTGGTCCGAACCTCGCGATGACACTTGATGTGGTAAAGAATCAGGAGGACCTCTTCTACAAGGAAGACCTTCCTTCGTACAACTACGTCATGGAAGACCCTACGGTCATAGAGGAGAGACCGGTATACGTGATCTCGATGACCCCGAGGATACGCAACTACAAGTATCCTCTCTACAATGCAAAGGTGTACATCGACAAGGAGAGCCTGGCCATCATGAGAGCCGAGTACAGCACTGACATGGACGACCCTAATCTCGTCACCAGCGCCATGCTCAGGAAGAAGCCTAACGGAATGAAGTTCGAGCCACAGGACGTGTCATTCATCGCAAGCTACAGGCTTGTGAACGGCAAGGCCGTGCTCCACTATGTGAGAGGTTCCCTCGCTTTCAAGTGCGACTGGAAGAAGCGTCTCTTCAGCAGCAGCTACACAGTCGTGACGGAGATGGTTGCGACCGACATCAGGATGGAGAACGTGCTCCCTATGCTTACCAGGGAGACATTCAAGGAGACGGATAACTTCTACGACAGAGTCGAGGACTTCGCCGATCCCGACTTCTGGGGCGACTACAACATTCTCGAGCCTTCAGAGTCCCTCGAGCATGCAGTAGAAAGGCTCAGGAGAAGAGTCAGCAGGAATTAATCGAGCTGCGCTCTATAGTATCTGTAGAGCGAATCCAGCATAGGAATATTCTCAGGATTTATAGGAGTGTCCGGCGGTGAATCCAGCTTCAGAGGGTTCACCGGAGTACCGTTTTTCCATACGCGGAAATCAAGGTGCGGGCCGGTGCTGCGACCTGTCGAGCCCACATATCCTATGACCTGACCCTGGCGCACTCGGACACCGGCTTTGATGCCTGGTCCATATTTCGAAAGGTGGAGATACGCAGTCTGGTATTCCCCGTTGTTGTGCCTGATCTTCACCATGTTGCCGCTTGCTCCGCTATACCCCGCACTGATCACCACGCCGTCTCCTATCGACCATACCGGAGTGCCTGTCGGCGCTGCATAGTCGACGGCAAGATGCGGCTGCACCTTTCTCGTGACAGGGTGGAGCCTGTGGGTTGTGTAGCCAGAGCTGATCCTGGTAAAATTCAGAGGAGCCTTGAGGAAAGCCTTCTTCATGCTCTGACCCTCAGGATTCCAATAGAGATTGCCCCCGTCTCCCTGATCATACATGATTGCCGGATACTCTTTACCGTCATGGTCACATAGCGCAAAATACACGGTGTCGAGTCCGATCACCGCATCCTCGCATACCAGCTCATCATATATCATACGGAAGCGGTCACCCTTCTGCAGGCCGAAGAAATCCACCGTCCATGCGAAGATATCGGCGAGCTTATAGGCTGCGGCAGTGGAATATCCGGACGAAAGCATATCGCCGATGAGAGAGGAATTGATCGTTACGTCAGCGACTCGTCTGCGCTTCTCAACCTGTTTTTCAACCTTCCACACCGCTAACGAGTCGTAGCACTTGAACACAGTCGAGACAAGGCGGCTGTCATGATACACGAGATACTGAAGCCTTGAGAGGCTGTCTGCTGTATAATAGGCATCGTACTTCGTTCCGGAAACTATCCTTGCCGGGTTGAATGCATCGCCGCATGCTTCCTGAAGTTCAAGGTTCCTCGAGGATGGGAAACCTATCTTTCCGAGGAGGGTTCCGAAGAGATCCCCGCTGCCGACGCTGCCGCTGCGTAGTTCGAGAGTATCAGTGAGGAATCCAAGAGGATAGATAGTATCCTTCTGCAATTCTTCCTGCTCTTTTCCCCTAAGCCTGCGCTCCTTTCTTTCCCTGCGCCTTCCACCGTCTTCCCCACCTCTTCTTCCACAAGAGCAAATCATTGTAGCACAAAGAGTTAATATAACAGAAAGTAGGACTATAGTGTGGCGTATCTTCATCGTTTCGGGGAGTTATGAACACAAATTTAATCATTTGGTGGAAAAATTTGGGAAATTTTGGAACAAAGTGGAAAATTATCCTTATTTTTGTACCCTAGCGTGAAAGTACATTAAGTCTAATTATGGTCAAGTTCATCGGAGAATACAATGCGAAGGTTGACGTCAAGGGAAGACTCGTTTTCCCTGCCGCCTTCAGGAGCATCATGCCCGCTGACCAGCCTCAGATGTTCGT
>NZ_JBAEER010000146.1:0-1675 GCF_056207615.1 Candidatus Cryptobacteroides sp.
CATTGATGAACTTTCCGGAGCGGTCCAGTTTCGTCTGCGAACCTGTATGACGCTTACGCTTCAGACAAACCGTATCCAGCCGGCAGGAACCGGGGTCCTGCCGCCGTTTCACGATTTCGGAAAACACCCCTTCCGCTATCACTTCGGCCTGATTGTAACCACGGGAAAAGCGTCGTCTCCAATGGAGGGGGACAGGAATCACCACATCCACGTCATCGAAGAAGCGGCATTCCGCCACTTTCCTGCCCAAAGCGCCGGCAAGATAACGTCCAAGGCGCATATCCGCCCCATATTTCAAAGACTGGGACAGTTTCTTGTACCCACCTTTGTAAAAATACAAGGCAACGGCACGGGCATATGGTTCAGGCAGGCCGCCCGCGTCAGACAGGGCAGCATTTAACCGCTCCGCCATAGGATTGAACCGTGAAGTCCAGAAATAAGTGTAAGGGAAAGACATGCGGCATGAGGTGCAAAGGAAATCTTCATTCGCAAGCAGTTTCTCCCCGCACACAGAACAGCATCTGGGAAGAAACAACTCCGCCAGATCATGCAGACAAGTCTTTATGTCTCCACCTGTGATTTCCATTTTCACATTCCTGTTTCCTCCGCCAAAAATATAAAAAAAAACCGAATCTTTTGCTTAACTTTGTATGTTGAATTTCGGATATGGTTAAAGCGGCTTACTTCGACGTTGACGGTACTCTTGTAAATTTTTCCCAGCATATATTGTCTGAGACAGACAGGGCGTCCCTCGATGCCTTGAGGGCCAAAGGGATAAAGATTTTCCTCGCCACGGGACGGCATATCACCGCAATAGACAAGATACAATACCCGGTTGACGGCGTCGTTTCCAACAACGGGGCTCTGTCCTACCTGGCAAAGAACGGCCCTGCTCCCGTACAGGACTTCGATGCTTTCGAACTGGTGGGGGCGAATCCGTTTCCGGCCGATGTCGCGCGGGGGGTGGGACAGATAATACACGACTGCCGCCTTGCCAGTATGTTCTCGACTTCCTACGCCACCCTCATAAACCGGTATGACGCCGATGTGGAGAACTCCCTCGATATCCTGAAATTCCCCAAACTCAAGCTTGTTCCCACTTTGGAGATTATCAAGGAACCTATTTACGAATTCACCATTTTCATCACCCCTGAGGAAGAAGCTCCGTACTTCGGCCGTTACCTCGACAGGATGGCACCCGCACGCTGGTGCGATGAGTTCACGGATTTCAATGTCCTGGGCGTTACAAAGGCTTTGGGCATAGACCAGACTATTGCCAAACTGGGAATAAGACTTGAAGAAACCATATCCTTCGGAGACGGGGGGAACGACATTCCCATGCTGGAACACGCGGGGATGGGAGTGGCAATGGACAATTCCTTGCCGAAAGTGAAGGCGGCAGCCGATTTCATCACCAAAGACGTTGAAGAAAACGGTGTCACTTATGCTTTGAAGACCCTCGGAATCATTGATTGAGGGACTTCACGTATCTACCCTATTCTGTGTATCTTTCCTTCAGAACGGCCATATCCTCATCTGCAAACATGAGGACGCCGTTGAGGTATCCTTTCAAAGAGCCGAACCTGCGATCGATAAGGTCCAGCGCATTGATGAAATAATCCACGTTCACACTGATGAAGGTGCGGAGCACCTGATAGACCTCGTCCGAGGAAAT
>NZ_JBAEER010000147.1:0-12133 GCF_056207615.1 Candidatus Cryptobacteroides sp.
GACTTCGCCCCTCTTGTAGGAGATGCCCTTCGCCTTGTCGAACTTTGCGTCGAGAAGGGTGAAGAATACCCATGCGATGCCTCCCATGAGCAGGAGCACAAGACCAACGAGCGCAGGTCGGGATGTGTCTGCCAGGGTGTAGAAGTCCTTCGGAACGCCTACGATGAACGGTGCCGCTATGAGCGCGATGCCGGTGCCCAGCCTTGCGATTGCGAGCTGGAGTCCCATCGCGAGGGACACCCTGCCGCCCTTGAACCACTTGGCGATGGAACGGGTAACGGCGACGCCTGCAATCTCGCTGCCCAGTCCGAAGGTCATCCTTCCGATGCGTCCGAGCGCGATGGCGGTCCCGTCAGGAAGACCGGACGATACCGCATAGTAGGCGAGGGCTGCTCCTCCGACCATCATTCCGAGGAAGATGGATCCCATGATCCTGACGCCGAAGACGTCGAGCAGTATGCCTCCTATGATGAGACCTCCGCAGATGCAGAGCAGGCTGTAGTCTCCGATGAAGTCTCCGAGCATGGCCGAATCCCAGCCGAGCTCGAGGGTCTCAGGATTCTTGAAGAGATGCGATACCGTAGAGAACATGTCGTCGAAGAAATACGACGCGAACATCGGTATCACAAGACAGAAAAGAGCCGCCCAGCAGGCGGCTCCTTCTATTCTGAAGCCTTTCTTTTCAGGCATTATTTCTTAAGGTTAGGCTGCTCGAGACCATATCCCTTCTTCTTGTCCTCAAGCTTGAGGAGAAGAGCGATGACTACGGAGATGATACCGAAGCAAGCGAAGATGATCATACTGTTGGTATAGTCGATGACTCCGTCAGCACCGGTGTTCGCCTGGTTAACCTTACCGATCATGATAGGAACCATTGAGAGGCCGATGTTCTGGATGTAGAAGATCACCGAGTAGGCTGTACCGAGAAGCTTCATAGGGATGATCTTCGGAACTGAAGGCCACATCGCAGAAGGAACGAGACCGAATGCGATTCCGAGGAGTATCATCACGAAGATTGCGAGGATCCAGCTGTTGAGAGGAAGTGCGAAGATCGCGTGTACGGCGGTGAGGATGATACTGCCGATGAGCATGAGGGTCGCACCCTTTCCATACTTGTCATATACGCCGCCGAAGAGAGGGGTGAGGATGATGGTACCGAAAGGAAGCATCGCAGGGATGAGTCCGGCTACGTTCTCGGCTACGCCATACTTGAACACCATGAGCTTGGTGGCGAACTTGAGGAATGGGAACACGCCTGCGTAGAACATGAGGCAGAGCACTGCGATGTACCAGAATCCCTTGTTTACGAAGAGGGTCTTGAGGTCAGCGAACTTGAAGCCCTCCTCAGGGTCAGACTCCATGATTGCGGAAGCTGAAGCGTCCTCCTTCTTGTCCATCACGCAGTATACTATGAAGCTGATCATGCCGATGCAGAGCATTGCTGCGCCGAGTCCTACCGATGCGGAAGCGGCACCCATGTGCTTTGCGAAAGGAAGTGCGAAAGCGAGCGCACCTGCAGTACCGATACGGGCGAGAGCCACCTGAAGACCCATCGCGAGGGCAAGCTCATGGCCTGTGAACCATTTTACGATGACCTTGCTGACGGTGATTCCGGCGATCTCACAACCCACGCCGTAGGTCGCGAATCCAATACATGCCCATATTACCTGCATTCCGTATGTGCCGATGCCGAAAGGAAGGGTGAGGGTACCCTCGAAAGGATGACCAACCGCGTACCATTTGATGAGCGCACCTCCGAACATCAGGGCAGTCGAGAGTATACCGGTGAAGCGGATACCGAACTTGTCGAGGATGATACCTCCGAAGAAGAGGAGGAGAAGGAACACGTTGAA
This sequence comes from Candidatus Cryptobacteroides sp., assembly GCF_056207615.1. Lineage (NCBI taxonomy): Bacteria > Pseudomonadati > Bacteroidota > Bacteroidia > Bacteroidales > Candidatus Cryptobacteroides > Candidatus Cryptobacteroides sp. Next base: position 1,854 of record NZ_JBAEER010000147.1, read on the forward strand.
GAATCCATAGGATCCGGAGAAGAATCCGTACTCGTCACTTGACCAGCCGAGACCGCCGTCCGACACCGATGCGGTGAGGAGAGGCTCGAGTGGGGACATCACGTCCGTGAAGAAGTATCCGAACATCATTGTGCAGGATACGATGAGCAGCGCGGTCCACCTTGCGGCAGAGCTGTCGCTGAGCTTTTTGCTGATAGCCTGTGTCATTTTATCTATGATGAATTAATAGCGACTCAATCCTTGCGAAGATAAGCTTTTTATGCGTTTTGTCAAAAAAAGTCTTAACTTAGCACCTATGTATTCATACCTGGATAAGATAGATAATCCGGACGATCTGAAGAAAGTGAATCAGGCTGAACTCGGGCGAGTGTGCTCCGAGCTTCGCGAGTATATGCTCGACTGCTGTTCACGAAATCCGGGCCATGTGGCTTCCAGCCTCTGCTCGGTAGAGATAATCACAGGTCTCCACTACATATACGATACCCCGGCGGACAAGATCGTGTTCGACGTGGGTCATCAGGCCTATGCCCATAAGATCCTTACGGGAAGGCGTGATGCTTTCCGCACGCTTCGTCAGAAGGGCGGACTCAGCGGCTTCCCGAAGATGGACGAGAGCCCGTACGACGCATTCGGCGTCGGACATTCATCCACATCCATATCTGCTGCTCTCGGATATGCCGAGGCTGCGCGAATCAAGGGCGACGGTACGAAGGCCGTGGCCGTGATCGGTGACGGCGCCCTTACCGGAGGCCTCGCTTTTGAAGGCATGAACAATGCCGGCGACAGCCATTCCGACATACTCGTAATTCTCAACGACAACAACCACTCCATCGATGAGGCTCGAGGAGCCATCCATGAGCATCTCCTCCGTCTCACTACCAACCCTTCCTACAACAAGATCAAAGGTAAGGTCTGGGAAAGGATGGGCGACGGCAACGCCAGGAATTTCGTGCACAGGTGGACCAAGGGTCTCAAGTCATACATCGTGAAGAAGTCCGGAGGTGACCTCTTCGAGTCCCTCGGATTCAGATATTTCGGCCCTATCGACGGAAACGATATTCAGCAGGTTGTGGACACCTTGCGTGCCGTGAAGGATCTCAAGGGACCGCGTATCCTGCATTGCGTCACCACCAAGGGCTACGGCTATGCCCCTGCAGAGGCGGATCCGACCGTTTGGCATTCTCCTGGAAAATTCGATCCTGAGACCGGCGAGCGCGTGAAGTCTAGCAAGAGCGCTGACCGTTACCAGGATGTGTTCGGCGAGGTTCTCGTGGATCTGGCAAAGGGCAATGAGAAGATCGTTGGCATTACCCCTGCGATGTCCAGCGGATGCGGAATGAACAGCTTCTCCCAGCAGTTCCCTGAGCGTTTCTTCGATGTCGGAATCGAGGAGGAGCATGCGGTGACTTTCTCTGCCGGTCTCGCGGCTGGCGGACTTCGCCCTGTCTGCAATATCTACTCTTCCTTCTCTCAGAGGGCTTATGACCAGATCATACATGACGTCGCCCTTCAGAACCTTCCTGTAGTGTTCTGCTTCGACAGGGCAGGTGTAGTGGGAGAGGATGGACCTACCCACCACGGAGCGTTCGACATGGCGGCTTACAGGAGCATCCCTAACATGACGGTCGCAGCACCTCGCAACGAGCTTTCGCTTAAGAATATGTTGGGCACTGCGATACGACATGACGGCCCATTTATTATAAGGTATCCGCGCGGAGGCGGAGAAGGTGTCGAGTGGAAGTCCGCTCCTTATGCTGAAGTTCCGGTAGGAAAGGGTGAAAGACTTGTGGAGGGTTCACGTGTTGCGATACTCGGAATCGGACCTGTCTGCAACAGGGCCGTAGAGGCCGCCGAGGCCTTCAAGGCGGAGACCGGTGAGTCTCCTGCCGTATATGACATGAGATATATAAAACCGATAGATACAGACATACTCGCAGAAGTTGCCAAGGGCTATGATTGCGTGATCACGCTGGAGGACGGATGTGCTGCCGGAGGACTCTTCGGAGCTGTCGCAGAGTACCTCGCTTCGTGTGGATCTGCAGTCCGTCTGCGTCACGCGGCAATACCTGACAAGTTCGTCCCTCAGGCAAGCAGGGGCGACCTTCTGAGGGATTGTGGGCTTGATTCAGAGAGCATTTACGGCATGTTGCAGGAAGAAATGAAAAAGTAAAGATTTTTGCGAATTTATTTGCAGAATCAGTTTTTATCTCTATCTTTGCAATCCCTTTCACAAGCATCTCGGTGCAGCCGAAGGAAATTGCCGATATAGCTCAGTTGGCTAGAGCACGTGATTTGTAATCTCGGGGTCGTGGGTTCGACTCCCTCTATCGGCTCCCGAAGTTTGACTTAAATTGGGCAGATACCAGAGTGGCCAAATGGGGCAGACTGTAAATCTGCTGGCTTACGCCTACGGTGGTTCGAATCCATCTCTGCCCACTTTTTTTGTGTTTGTTGCGGAAGTAGCTCAGTTGGTAGAGCACCAGCCTTCCAAGCTGAGGGTCGCGGGTTCGAACCTCGTCTTCCGCTCTAAAGAAAACTAATGCCAGTGTAGCTCAGGGGTAGAGCGCTTCCTTGGTAAGGAAGAGGTCGTGAGTGCAATTCTCACCACCGGCTCTGAAATATAATCATAAACAAATCAGATTATGGCTAAAGAAACCTTTAAAAGAGACAAACCACACGTTAACATTGGTACTATCGGCCATGTTGACCATGGTAAGACTACTTTGACTGCCGCTATCACTACCGTATTGGCAAAGCGCGGCCTTTCAGAAGTAAAGTCATTCGACCAGATCGATAACGCTCCTGAGGAGAAAGAGCGTGGTATCACTATCAACACCGCACACGTTGAGTATCAGACTGAGAAGCGTCACTACGCACACGTAGACTGCCCAGGCCATGCTGACTATGTGAAGAACATGGTTACTGGTGCTGCTCAGATGGATGGTGCTATCCTCGTAGTTGCTGCTACCGATGGTCCTATGCCTCAGACTCGTGAGCACTTCCTTCTCGCTCGCCAGGTGAACGTCCCTAAGATCGTTGTCTTCCTTAACAAGGTAGATATCGTTGACGATCCTGAGATGATCGACCTCGTTGAGATGGAAGTACGTGACCTCCTTTCATTCTACAATTTCGACGGTGACAACGCTCCTGTTATCCGTGGTTCAGCACTTGGTGGACTTAACGGTGATCCTACCTATGAGGAGAAGATCATGGAGCTCATGGACGCTGTTGACGAGTATATTCCGCTTCCTCCACGCGATAACGAGAAGCCATTCCTTATGCCTATCGAGGACATCTTCTCTATCACAGGTCGTGGTACCGTTGCTACCGGTCGTATCGAGACAGGTGTCATCCACACTGGTGACGATGTTGAGATCGTAGGTCTCGGTGAGGAGCCTAAGAAGTCAGTTGTAACTGGTGTCGAGATGTTCCGCAAGATCCTCGATGAGGGTGAGGCTGGTGATAACGTAGGTCTTCTCCTCCGTGGTATCGACAAGAAGGAGATCAAGCGTGGTCAGGTGCTTGCACGTCCAGGTGTCATCCACCCACACACCAAGTTCCAGGCTGAGATTTACGTTCTTAAGAAAGACGAGGGTGGTCGCCACACTCCTTTCAAGAACCACTATCGTCCTCAGTTCTTCCTCCGCACCCTTGACATCACTGGTGAGATCACTCTCCCAGAGGGCGTAGAGATGGTAATGCCTGGTGATAACGTTACTATCACTGTAGAGCTCATCTACCCTGTAGCACTTAACGAGGGTCTCCGTTTCGCAATCCGCGAGGGTGGCCGTACCGTTGGCGCAGGTCAGGTAACCAAGGTTATTGACTAATTTTCAATAAACCATAACAAGGTGGGTGTCGACTACCGGCGCCCACTTTTTTAGGGGAATAGAACAAGGGTAGTTCAGCGGTCTCCAAAACCGTCGATGTGGGTTCGAATCCTGCTTCCCCTGCAAATATCAAAGGTTACGATTTGATAATGTTTAACAGACGTTGCCAACAGCTTCCACCCGGCAATGTCCATTAACAGTAAAGATGAGAAAGTTCATTAACTATCTTAAAGAGTCTTATGTAGAGTTGACCAAGAAGGTTACCTGGCCTACTTGGAGCAAGCTTCAGAGCTCAGCCATTCTCGTGATGGTAGCTTCTGTGATTCTTGCTGTGGTCGTTTTCTGCATGGACTTCTTCTTCCAGAAGCTGATGACGCTGATCTACTCTTTGTAACGTCCCCCTTTAACTATGAGCGAAAGCAACAAGAAGTGGTATGTTCTTAGAGCTGCCGGCGGAAAGGAGAAGAAGGCGAAAGAATATCTCGAGAAAGAAATCGAGCGTTGTGGTCTTCAGGACCTGGTAGACCAGATCCTTATTCCTACTGAAAAAGTATACAAGATCCGAGATGGTAAGAGAGTCTGCACTGAAAGGCTCTTCTATCCCGGCTATGTTCTTATTCAGGCAGATCTCACCGGTGAACTCCAGTACATCATCCGCAATGAGGTTCCTCATATGTCAGGATTCCTCACTGAAAGCAAGGCCGAGAGAAACCCTATGCCTCTTCGTGATGATGAGGTTAAGAGAATTCTTGGTGAGCAGGATGAGAAGACTGAAAACGACAGCGAGACAATCATCGACTACGCGGTAGGCGAAGCTGTGAAGATCACAGATGGACCTTTCGACGGTTTCAATGGAACCGTAGAGGAGGTTGTCGAGGATCGAAGCAAGCTCAAGGTCATGGTTATGATCTTCGGCAGGAAAACCCTGTTGGAACTCAACTTTACACAAGTAACAAAAGAATAACGCATTATGGCAAAAGAAATTGCTGGATTTATCAAACTCCAGATCAAGGCTGGTGCAGCTAATCCATCACCTCCAGTAGGTCCAGCCCTCGGTTCGAAGGGTCTTAATATCATGGATTTCTGCAAGCAGTTCAACGCTCGCACCCAGGATCAGGCTGGTAAGATCCTCCCTGTTGTAATTACTGTTTTCAGTGACAAGTCATTCAGCTTCGAGGTTAAGCAGCCACCTGTAGCCATCCAGCTCAAGGAAGCAGCTAAGATCCAGACTGCATCAGCAGAACCAAACAGAAAGAAAGTCGCTACCATCACCTGGGATCAGGTAAAGGCTATCGCCGAAGTTAAGATGCCTGACCTCAATTGCTTCACTATCAAGTCTGCAATGTCAATGGTTGCTGGTACCGCAAGAAGTATGGGTATCAAGGTCGAAGGCGAAATGCCAGCTGATCTCTAAAATTTCACACGCATATGGCTAAACTTACAAAGAACCAGAAAGCAGTTGCCGGCAAGGTCGACGCTGCTAACCAGTATAAGCTCAGCGAGGCGTGCGAACTTCTCAAGGAGATCACCTTCACCAAGTTCGACTCTTCAGTTGAGGTTCACATGAACCTTGGCGTTGACCCTCGTAAGGCTAACCAGATGATCCGTGGCGTCGTTACCCTTCCTAACGGAACCGGTAAGACCGTACGCGTCCTCGTTCTCTGTACTCCTGACAAGGAGGAAGAGGCAAAGGCAGCAGGTGCTGACTATGTAGGTCTCGACAACTATATCGAGCAGATCAAGGGCGGTTGGACTGACGTAGACGTTATCATCTGTACTCCTTCAGTAATGGCAAAGATCGGTGCTATCGGCCGTATCCTCGGTCCTCGCGGTCTCATGCCTAACCCTAAGACCGGCACCGTTACCATGGAGGTCGGCACGGCTGTCAAGGTAGTTAAGGCAGGTAAGATTGACTTCAAGGTTGATAAGACCGGTATTATCCACGCTGCAGTAGGTAAGGCATCTTTCACTCCTGCACAGATCGAGGAGAATGCTCTCGCTCTCATCAACGAGGTCCTCAAGCTCAAGCCACAGACTCTCAAAGGTACATATCTTAAGGGAATATCAATCTGCACAACCATGAGCCGTGGTATCCATGTGGATATCAAGTCTCTCAACGGTGCTGAAAAATAAAGTTCAAATATTATGAGAAAGGAAGAAAAAGTTCAGATACTTGAATCGATTTCAGCACAGCTCCAGGAGTATCCTAATTTCTACATTACCGATATCTCTGGTCTCAATGCTGAGCAGACTTCAAAGCTCCGTCGTGAGTGCTTCGAGAGAGGTATCCTCCTCTCTGTAGTCAAGAACACCCTCTTCAGCAAGGGTATCGATGCAATGGGTAATGAGGACGCTGCTGCTGTAAAGCCAGCTCTCGAGGGCCCAACCGCTATCATGTACACCACCGTAGCCAACGCTCCTGCTAAGCTCATCAAGAAGATGCAGGACGACGGTATGGAGAAGCCAGTCCTCAAGGCTGCTTACCTCGTTGAGAGTGGTGCATATGTAGGTGCAGAGCATCTCAACACCCTCGTAAACATCAAGTCTCGCGAGGAGATGATCGCCGACATCGTTCTCATGCTCCAGCAGGCTGCTGGTCAGAAGATCGCCGGTCTCCTCAAGACTATGGAAGAGAAGAAATCAGAAGAATAATATTAACAATCTTAAAAATAAATCATTATGGCAGACATCAAAGTTCTTGCAGAAGAGTTGGTTAACCTTACTGTAAAGGAAGTTCAGGAACTCGCACAGGTCCTCAAGGAGGAGTACGGTATCGAGCCTGCAGTAGCACAGGTAGCAGTAGCAGGTCCTGCAGCAGCAGCTGCAGAGGCTGAGCAGACTGAGTTCAACGTTATCCTCAAGTCAGCTGGTCAGGCTAAGCTCCAGGTCGTTAAGGCCGTTAAGGAGGCTGCTGGTCTCGGTCTTAAGGAAGCTAAGGATCTCGTTGACAAGGCTCCAGATGCTATCATCAAGGAGAAGGTCAGCAAGGCTGAGGCTGAGGCTCTCAAGGCCGCTCTCGAAGAGGCTGGTGCTGAGGTTGAGATTAAGTAATTTCGCCTCACCCCTGACTATCGGGGTTTGAAATTCAGGTTTAGGGTCAAATAGGCCCTAAACCTTTTTCTCGTAAAAAAGTATTTATTACAATACAAGGCAGAAAATGTCAAATAAGACTACAGCAAAGCGTATATCTTTCGCTTCCTCAAAGATTCTCCTTGAATATCCTGACCTCCTCGAGGTGCAGTTGAAGTCATTCCAGGACTTCTTCCAGCTCGACACTACTCCTGAGAACAGGCGTAATGAGGGTCTCTATCAGGTTTTCCAGGAGATCTTCCCTATCGAAGATACGAGGAACAATTATAAGCTCGAATTCATCGACTATTTCATCGATCCGCCACAGTATTCGATCGAAGAGTGTCTTGAGAGAGGCCTTACCTACAACGTGCCTCTCAAGGCAAAACTCCGCCTTTCATGCAGTGATCCTGAGCACGAGGACTTTGAGACCAAGGTGCAGGATGTATACCTCGGTAACATCCCTTACATGACCCCTGGTGGTACTTTCGTCATCACCGGTTCAGAGCGTATCATCGTATCACAGCTCCATAGATCCCCTGGTGTATTCTTCGGCCAGAGCCTCCATGCGAATGGAACCAAGCTCTATTCTGCCCGAATCATCCCATTCAAGGGTTCATGGATCGAGTTCGCTACTGACATCAACAACGTCATGTATGCGTACATCGACCGTAAGAAGAAACTTCCTGTCACCACCCTTCTCCGTGCTATCGGATTCGGCGGCGACAAGGACATCATTGATATATATGGCCTTGCTGACGAAGTCGAGGCAAATGCTGAGACTCTCAGCCAGTTCCAGGGCAGGAAGCTCGCCGCTAAGGTGCTCAAGACCTGGATCGAGGACTTCGTTGACGAGGACACAGGAGAGGTTATCCCTGTCGAGAGAACCGAGGCTATCGTAGAGCGCGGTGAGATCCTTGACGAGGAGACCATCGCCAAGCTTACTGAGACAGAAGATGTCAAGAGCATCCTTCTCCAGAAGGAAGAGGCCGACGCTAAGGAGTATGAGATCATCTTCAATACTCTCCAGAAGGACCCTACCAACACGGAGACCGAGGCTATCAACTATATCTACAAACAGCTCCGTAATTCAGAACCACCTGATGAGGCGACTGCACGTGACGTCATCGACAAGCTCTTCTTCTCTGAGAAGAGGTACGACCTCGGTGATGTCGGAAGATATCGTCTCAACAAGAAGCTCTCTCTCGATATCGCTGATGACGTTAAGGTCCTCACCAGGACAGACATCGTTTCTATTATCGGTTTCCTCGTACGCCTCATCAACGAGAAGGCAAACGTGGATGATATCGACCATTTGAGCAACAGGCGTATCAGAACCGTAGGTGAGCAGCTCGCTAACCAGTTCAGCGTAGGTCTTTCACGTATGGCAAGGACCATCCGTGAGAGGATGAACGTACGCGACAGTGAGCAGTTTGTACCTACCGATCTCATCAATGCGAAGACCCTTTCATCTGTGATCAACTCTTTCTTCGGAACGAGCCAGCTCTCACAGTTCATGGATCAGACCAACCCGCTTTCTGAGATCACCCACAAGCGTCGTCTTTCCGCTCTCGGTCCTGGCGGTCTTTCACGAGACAGAGCAGGTTTCGAGGTGCGAGACGTACACTATACCCACTATGGTCGTCTCTGTCCTATCGAGACTCCTGAGGGTCCTAACATCGGTCTTATCTCATCTCTCTGCGTATACGCGAGGATCAATGATCTCGGCTTCATCGAGACTCCATACCGCAAGGTGGAGAACGGTAGGGTCGACCTCAGCTCCGAGGGATGGAAATATATGAGCGCTGAAGAGGAGGAGGGTCAGACCATCTCCCTCGCAAAGATCAACCTCGATGAGGATGGAAACATGCTCGACGAGAGAATCCAGTGCCGTCTCGAGGCAGACTTCCCTGTCGTATCGAAGGAGGAAGTGAACTACATGGATGTTGCTCCTAACCAGATCGCATCAGTCGCAGCTTCACTCATCCCATTCCTCGAGCATGACGATGCCCACCGTGCATTGATGGGTGCCAACATGATGAGGCAGGCAGTTCCGCTCCTTAACCCAGAGTCACCTATCGTAGGTACCGGTCTCGAGGAGAGGGTCTGCATCGATTCAAGGACTCAGGTCATCGCTACCCGCAAGGGTGAGGTCGTTTACGTGGATGCAAACGAGATCCATGTGAAGTATGACCGCACTGAGGACGAGAAGTTCGTAAGCTTCACTCCAGAGGTGACCGTATACAAGCTCCCTATCTACCGTAGGACCAACCAGAGCACCACTATCCTCCTCAAGCCTATCGTCCGCAAGGGCCAGATCGTTGAGAAGGGTCAGGTACTTACCGAGGGTTATGCAACCCAGAACGGTGAGCTCGCACTCGGAAGGAACCTCAAGGTTGCATTCATGCCTTGGAAGGGTTACAACTACGAGGACGCGATCGTGCTTTCAGAGTCAATGGTACGTTGGGACATCCTTACTTCAGTACACGTAGACGAGTACATCACTGAGGTCCGTGACACCAAGCGTGGTGCCGAGGAGCTCACTTCAGATATCCCTAACGTCAGCGAGGACGCTACCAAGGACCTCGGAGAAGACGGTATCATCCGCGTCGGTGCACACATCGAGCCAGGTGATATCATGATCGGTAAGATCACACCTAAGGGCGAGAGCGATCCTTCACCAGAGGAGAAGCTCCTCCGTGCCATCTTCGGCGACAAGGCCGGTGAGGTTAAGGATGCTTCACTCAAGGCTAACCCTTCACTCAGCGGTACCATCATCAAGACTGCCCTCTATTCTAAGGCTGTCAAGGATACCAAGAGAGGTGCCAAGGTCGAGCTTAAGGCTAAGCTTGACAAGGCAGAGGAAGATTTCCAGCTCGAGGTCGGCAAGGTATTCAACACCATGCTCGAGAAGCTCGCAGTTCTTGTCAACGGCAAGAAGAGCGCAGGCATCAGCGACCTCTACGGCGTCGAGATCATCGCCAAGGGCAAGACCATCACTGCTGACGACCTCAGGAGCATCGACTACCTCAATATCAACACTGCAAAGTGGACCTCTGACAAGGCTACCAACGCTCTCGTCAAGGACATCATCAACAACTTCTGCATCGCACGCAAGGAGGTTGAGGCAAGATACAAGAGGGCTGTCGACAAGATCAAGATCGGTGATGATCTTCCTAACGGAGTCATGAAGCTCGCTAAGGTATACGTAGCTAAGAAGAGAAAGATCACTGTCGGTGACAAGATGGCCGGCCGCCACGGTAACAAGGGTATCGTTGCAAAGGTCGTTCGCGCAGAGGACATGCCATTCCTCGAGGATGGTACTCCAGTCGACATCGTGCTCAACCCTCTTGGTGTGCCTTCACGAATGAACCTCGGTCA
>NZ_JBAEER010000148.1:0-10459 GCF_056207615.1 Candidatus Cryptobacteroides sp.
CCTTGTCGAGCGCGGCTATTCGGTGCTCGTATACCCTGAGGGCACGAGGAACACGGACTGCACGGGCGTCCAGCGATTCCACCGCGGTGCCTTCATGCTGGCCCACCAGCTCGGCGTCGACGTCGTTCCCATCTATATCCATGGATTCGGGAACGTGCTGCCGAAGCAGGATTTCATGCTCCGCAAGGGCTCGTTGTACATGGAGGTCGGAAAGCGCATCGCGCATGCATGCATAGCCGAATACGGTGCTTCCGAGGGCATCATGGGCCAGGACATGGACTGGCGCGCAGTCACCCGCTGCTTCCATTCAGACTTTGCTGCTGAGTATGCAAGGGTGCGTAGGGAGCGTGAGAATCTCGAGTATTGGATACCATACGTACGTTATCAGTATCTCTATAAGGGAACGGAGGCCGCTGCTGCCTGTCGCTCGGCTCTCTCGAGAAGCTCCGTGGCGACCCTCGAGGCCTTCGACGGCCAGATCAGGGCGATCTGTGACCCAGCTCTCGCAAGTAATGCCGAGACCTTCTATGCGAGTCTCTGCGACTGCCATTCGGCTCAGTCTTCGGACGACGGGCTGAGGCATCCGGGCTCAGGCATCGACCTGCCTGCGCTTCTTTCGGGAACAGAGCTCCCAGAGGGCATCTCGCTCGTTTCGCTTGCTCCGGGAAAGGTCGAGCTTGCCGGTTGCGGATATGGAGCGGTGACCCTGCTTCTTGCCTTGAGCTATCCTGATCTGGAAATCGTGGCTCATGAGGAAGACGAGGAGAAGAGGCTGACGGCTTCCCGCTGCCTGTCTCCGGTTCCGGGTGGATTCGCCCTTCCGCGTAATCTCAGCTATTTGCCTTAGAAAATCCTGCGAAGCCAGGATATGAACAGATCGTGCCATGCAGAGGTCTCAGCCCCCTGCTTTTCCTTCGTGGCCCCGAATCCGTGACCGCCTTCAGAGTATTGGGTGTACAGGTGTGGGACTCCTGCTTCAGTCAGGGCGGCATCGAGAATCTCGGAGTTGCGGTAGTCCACTACCGGGTCGTCGACGCAGTTCAGGAGAAAGGTCGGTGGGGTGTCTGCCTTGACATGCTTCTCCAGAGAGAGGGAATCGCGCATGTCCTGCCTGTTCTTCTTGTACTCCCCGAGAAGCCCCCTGCGTGACCTTGCATGGGCATATTCCTCGGTAAGCGATACGACAGGGTAGATAGGGACACAGAAGTCAGGCCTGAGGGAAACCTCCGGTTCTATGCCGTAGCGGGACATGAAATTGGTACTGAAATATTCTCCGGCAGACATCGCGAGATGGCCTCCCGCCGAAAAGCCCATGACCCCGATGTGTTCAGGATCCACTCCAAAATCTGCAGCGTTCTCCCTGACCAGCTGGATCGCCCTCTGGACGTCGCAGAGCATGTCAGGATGCCTGTTGCCGCCATAGAGGACCCGCGCGCCAGTTGCGAAACTGAAACCACCTGCGGTGCGGTAGCGGAGTACGAAGGCAGCGATGCCCTCGTCCTGGAGCCACTGTGCGACATCAGCGCCTTCGCTCTGTTCGTCGAGCCAGAAATAGCTTCCTCCGGGGCAGATTATCACGGCAGTCTTCGCCTCCCCGTCCGGCAGGTATGGCGTGAGCGTCACTCCGCCGGCGTGGCAGCGGCTTCCCTCCCATATCCTTATGCTCTCTCTCTGCCTCAGGTCCTTGGACGGCTTCGCATAGGAAGGGAGAGATAAGGTCAAGCTTAGGAGCGCTATGGAAATATATGAGGATACTCGGGTCATTGCACTGCAAAGTTAATTAATCTTCTATCAAAAGAAATCCTTAACTTTGACCCCTTATTATGTTGGATATCGAATTCAGACAGCCCGAAGAGATCAAGGAGTTCCAGGAAGGACTCCTTCGCGAAGCCCTTGTGTACCTCAAGGGCCACTCTCGCTATTACCAGCGCATGTTCGACAGCTATGGTATAGATATCGACAAGATACGCCACATTGAGGATCTGGTGAAGATCCCGTTCACCGAGAAGAAGGACCTGCAGCTCTTCAACGAGGATTTCCTCTGCTGCGACAAGTCTGCGGTGATCGACTATGTGACTACTTCCGGCACCCTCGGTGACCCCGTGACCTTCGGGTGTACCGAGAAGGACCTTCGCAGGCTCGCATTCAACGAGAAGAAGTCCTTCGAGTGCGCAGGCCTCCGTCCGGGCAACGTCGTGCAGCTGATGACCACTCTCGACAAGAGGTTCATGGCGGGACTCGCGTACTTCCTCGGAATACGTGAGCTCGGAGCAAGCGTCATCCGCGTGGGCAACGGTATCCCCGAGCTTCAGTGGGACACCATCCGTCGTCTCAAGCCGGACACCATCATGTGCGTGCCTTCGTTCATACTCAGACTCATCCAGTATGCCGAGGAGCATGACATCGACTATCGCAACAGCAGCATACGCAGGATCATAGGCATAGGCGAGGGCCTGCGCGACCAGAACTTCGAGCTCAACCTTCTCGGAAGGTCGATCAAGGAGAAGTGGGACGTGGACCTCTTTGCCACATATTCGTCGACAGAGATGGGTGCAACCTTCTCCGAGTGCGAGCATGGAATGGGTGGACATGTCCATCCGGAACTCATCATTGTGGAGATCATCGGCGACGACGACATGCCGGTTCCCGACGGTGAGGTGGGCGAGGTCGTGGTCACCACCCTCGGAGTGGAGGGCATGCCTCTGCTTCGCTTCCGTACCGGAGACATAGCCGCGAAGAGGACTGAGCAGTGCGCCTGCGGCAGATGGTCATACCGCCTCACCCCGCTTGTGGGACGCAAGAACAACATGATCAAGCTCAAGGGTACGACGCTCTATCCGCCAGCGGTGAACGATGTGCTCGACAATGCGGAATATGTGCAGAACTATGTGGTGGTCGTAAGGGACAGCGAGGCCGGCACGGACGACGTGGTCGTGAAGCTGGGACTCAGCCATCAGCCGGCGTTCGACGTGGTGAAGGATCTCAAGGACCGCTTCCGCTCCCGTATCAGGGTCGCTCCGCAGATCGAGATACTCCCTGTCGAGGAAGTACAGAAGCTCAATTTCCCTGCGAAGTCACGCAAGCCTGTGAAATTCATAGACGAAAGAAAGAAATAGCATGAAGGATACCAAGTTCGACGATATAAGGCCTTACTACGAGGAGGAAATTCCTGCCGCGATGCATCGCATTGCCGACAGCAGCATCTTCCCCATCGTCGCGTCCTTCGTGTTCCCAGGAAGGGATGTCGAGGAACTCCGTGCGATGGTGCGCAGCTTCACCACTACGGACGAATTCCAGAAGATAGTGATGTACAAGGCCCATGAGGAGATAATCAGGAACAGTACTCAGGGCTTCACCGTCACGGGTCTTGAGAAACTGGATAAGGATAAGCAGTACCTGTTCGTCTCCAACCACAGGGACATAGTCCTGGATGCTTCTCTGCTCCAGAAGGCTTTGGTCGACCAGGGTATGGAGACCAGCGAGATCACCTTCGGAGCCAATCTCATGACCACTCAGCTCGTCGTGGACATAGGCAAGTCCAACAAGATGTTCAGGGTCGAAAGGGGCGGAAATCCTAGGGAGTTCTACCTTTCTTCCGTACATCTTTCCGAGTACATCAGGCATGCGATCACGGAAAAGAGGCAGTCCGTCTGGATTGCGCAGAGGAACGGAAGGACCAAGAACGGAAACGACCAGACCGATCAGGGCATAGTCAAGATGTTCGGACTCAGCCGTCCGGACGACAAGATAGAGTCGCTGGCAGAGCTGAACATAGTTCCTGTCGCCGTGTCCTATGAGTGGGAGCCTTGCGACATCCTGAAGGTGCTCGAGCTCTATGAGTCTTCGAAGAGAGCGTATACCAAGAAGCCGGGAGAGGACCTGAACAGCATAATCACGGGAATCATGGCACCGAAGGGTCGCGTCCATTTCAGCATATGCGAGCCTGTGGGCAGGGAAGATCTCCTTCGCTACGACGGTCTCACGAGCAGCGCCTTCAACAGGGAGATCGCGGCTCTGATAGACCAGAGGATATATGCCGGATACCACCTCTATCCGAACAACTGGATCGCGCACGACATCCGCTATGGTCAGAAACTGCACTCCGACAGGTATACTCCTCAGCAGAAGGCGGCCTTCCGGGAGCATCTGGCGAAGCTTATGAAATATGACAGCTATGAGCTGGAGACTCTCCGAGACCTGCTCCTGGCGATATACTCGAATCCGGTGGACAACTGTATGAAATACAACAACTGAACTATATGAAAAAGATTATTTGCGCAGCAGCGGCGCTGCTTATCGCTGCAGGCTCTGCGTGGGCTGACGAAGGAATGTGGCTCCTTCCTCTTCTCAAGCAGATGAATGCCAAGGCTCTCGAGGAGGCGGGTTGCCGTCTCACTCCTGACCAGATCTATTCCATCAACCACTCTTCACTCAAGGATGCCATCGTCCAGTTCGGCGGCGGATGTACCGGTGAGGTCGTTTCTGACAACGGTCTTCTCCTTACCAACCACCACTGCGGATATGCCAGCATCCAGAAGCTCAGCTCCGTGGAGCACGACTATCTCGCAGACGGCTACTGGGCAATGAGGATGAGCGAGGAGCTCCCTGTCGACGGTCTTTCTGTGACCTTCCTCGAGAGCATGACCGACATCACCAACGTGATAGAGAAGGCAGAGAAGAAGTTCCGCAAGGAGCTCAAGGACGCCCCTAATTCAGAGGAACTCGTCCAGCAGGCTCTCGCTCAGCTTTTCCAGGACCTCGTCGAGGCAGTGGAGAAGGATCAGCCTGAGTGCCATGCAGAGGTGGAGAGCTTCTACAATGAGAATGTCTACTATCTCATCGTCTACAAGACCTACACCGACATACGCTTCGTAGGTGCACCACCTTCATCAATCGGTAAGTTCGGTGCTGACACCGACAACTGGATGTGGCCACGTCACACCTGCGACTTCTCTATGTTCCGTATCTATGCGGACAAGAACAACAACCCTGCTCCTTACTCGAAGGACAATGTCCCTTACACTCCGAAGCAGTCTCTCAAGATCTCGCTCAAGGGCGTGCAGGAGGGTGACTACACCATGATCATGGGCTACCCTGGAACCACTACCCGTTTCCAGACCTCTCCTGAGCTCGAGCAGCAGATCCGCACCAACGACATCCGCATCGCAGCCCGCACCGTACGTCAGGACATCATGATGGACTACATGCTCGCAGATCCGGCAGTGAAGATCCAGTATGCAAGCAAGTACTCAAGCAGCTCTAACGGCTGGAAGAAGTGGCAGGGCATGAAGCTCGCGTTCGACAAGCTTGGAATCATCGAGCGTACCGAGCAGCAGGAGGCCGAGTTCTCTGCATGGGCAGCAGCAAAGCCAAAGCGCCAGGAGGCATACGGTTCAGCTATTCCGGCTCTCAAGAAGGGTATTCTCGACGCCCGCGTGAACCATGAGGCGTTCACCCTCGCTTATGAGTCTCTCTACCAGATCGAACTCGTCCAGATGGCTACCATCGCCAAGTCTGGCCGTCTCGACAGGCTCGAGCCTCTCTACAAGGACTATTGCGCAGCTCTCGACAGGGATGAGGCTAAGGCTCTCGTCGCTTTCTACAAGGCGCACTCTCTTCCTGAGTACGCATTCGACTGCGACATCGACATCGATGAGATGTTCGACAAGACCGTCATCACTTCATGGGAGAAGCTCTCTGCAGCTGATTCCACCACCATCGCAAACGATCCTGCAGTGGCATTCGCAAATGCTGCCATGGAGATCGTCTATGGCACATACTACATCGACCGTGCTCCAAACCCAGAGTTCGACGCAGCCCAGAAGGCATACACCGCAGGTCTCCTCGAGTGGAGAAAGGGTCAGCCAAGCTACCCTGACGCAAACTTCACCATGCGTCTGACCTATGGTCACGTGATGCCTTACTCTCCTAAGGACGCAGTGCTCTACCGCCACTACACCACTCTCGACGGTGTGATGGAGAAGGAAGATCCGGACAACTGGGAGTTCGTGGTTCCTGCAAAGCTCAAGGAGCTCTGGAAGGCTAAGGACTATGGCCAGTATGCAATGCCTAACGGTCAGATGCCTGCTTGCTTCCTCAGCAACAACGACATCACCGGCGGTAACTCCGGAAGCCCTGTCATGAACGCGGACGGTGAGCTCCTCGGCCTCGCATTCGACGGCAACTGGGAGTCAATGTCAAGCGATGTTATGTTCGAGCCTGACCTCCAGAGATGTATCAACGTGGACATCCGCTATGTCCTCTTCATCATCGACAAGTTCGGTGGAGCCGGCTGGCTCATTGATGAAATGAATCTCGTCAAGTAATGGAAATAAACGAAATCAGGAAATACCTTACCGAGGTGCAGCATCCTGCAAAGGGCGACAAGGATATCGTCGCCCTCGGTATGGTGGAGAATATCGTGATCACGGAGGGAAAGGTCTCAGTGACCCTCGCTTTCCCTAAGCACCGTGATCCTCTCGCCGAGTATCTCATCGGCAGCGCTAAGGCTTCCCTCTATCGCAACTGTCCTAAGGGCACCGAGGTTGAGGTGAAGACCATCGTGAAGGATGAGGCTCCGAAGAAGAAGCCTGGTCTCGACCTCGGAACTGAGGAGATCGAGAATGTGAAGCACATCATAGGAATCGCTTCCGGAAAGGGCGGCGTCGGCAAGTCTACGGTGGCAGTGAATCTCGCAGTGGCTCTTGCCCGCATGGGATACCGAGTGGGCCTTGCAGATGCAGATGTCTACGGACCGTCCGTACCTAAGATGACCGGCACCGAAGGTGCTGAGCCAGAAGCTTACCAGGAAGGTGAGAAGGAAGTGATCATGCCTATCGAGAAGTACGGCGTGAAGTGGATGTCAATAGGCTATTTCGCCAGACCTGAGCAGGCTCTCATCTGGCGTGGCCCTATGGCTTGCAACGCTCTCAAGCAGATGATACTCCAGGTTCGCTGGGGTGAGCTTGACTTCCTTCTGATCGATAAGCCTCCGGGAACGGGCGACATCCATATCAGCCTCGTCCATGACATTCCTCTCGAGGGTGCCGTCATCGTCAGCACTCCTCAGGCAGTGGCTCTCGCCGATGTCGAGAAGGGTGTGAACATGTTCCGCAACGAGAATGTGAACAAGCCTATCTTCGGTCTCGTGGAGAACATGGCGTGGTTCACTCCGGAGGAGCTTCCGCAGAACAGGTACTACATCTTCGGAAAGGACGGCGGCCAGATGATGGCGGACAAGTACGAGATTCCTCTTCTCGGCCAGGTCCCTATCGTCCAGAGCATCAGGGAAGGCGGAGACTCCGGCGAACCGGTAGCTCTCTCGTCACGTCCTGACGGCCTTGCTTTCCTCGAGATTGCCGGCAAGCTCGCCGCAATGATCGGCTAGCCGACAGCAAAAACCCCATACAACCTGTCACGAGCGACAAAAATCATCCGATTTTTGTCGCTCGCGCCATTATTCCGGGCGAAGACTGCGCTGTTCTTGCGTTCCGGTATGTGCGTTTAACGTAATCATAACACATACTACATCACATCGAAACATGCTTGCTGTAGTTTTGCCGCCGTGAAAACAAAAGCATGTATTATGATGGTGAAGAAGGTGCTCCTGACATTATTGGGGCTGATGGCTTCCATTGCGCTGACAAACGCTGAAGAAATCAGAGGTCATGTTGTCGACAAGAACACACAGGAACCACTGCCTGGAGCAACAGTTCAGATCGTATCTGCCAACAAGGCAGCAGTCTGTGACCTTGATGGCGCTTTCCGGATTTCCGGTCTTGAGAAGGGCAGCTATACTATTCTTGTGAAATATATCACATATAAGGACAAGGAGATTGAAAATGTCACGGCATCAGATGATCTGACAGGAGGCGGTATCCTTGTTGAGATGGAGTGGAATGACGAACTGCTCGAAAGTTCCAGCATAGTTGCTTCAAGGGTAACAGATTCCGAATTGGCTGCAATTTCCATGTTCAAGGAAAGTGATGTTGTGATAAGCAACATCTCCTCACAAGAGATCCGACGGTCCCAGGATTCCAATGCAGGTGAGGTGATAAGAAGAATTCCCGGCGTCAGCATCATTGACGACAAGTTCGTTATGGTGAGAGGCTTGTCTCAGAGATATAACAACGTCTGGATGAACGGAGGTGCCGTACCAAGTTCAGAAGCTGACTCGAGAGCTTTTTCATTCGACATCATTCCGAGTTCCCAGATAGACAACATATCGATAATAAAGTCTTCGACACCCGAGTATCCGGCAGATTTCAGCGGAGGATTCATCTCCATCAAGACAAAGGATGTTCCGGAGAAGGATTTCCTGTCCCTGTCAGTCGGCGGTAACTGGAATGACAGATCAGCCTTCAGGCAGTTCATCTCAAAGAATTCCAGGAACTGGTACACCCGTACCTTCAAGCCATTCGGAGATGCCAAAGGAAGCGCAGAGTGGGCTTTGAGCAGGAATATCGGTGCAGCCAGGCTCGGGATTCTCGGTGCTGTATCCTATTCGAATGAGTACCGGACCTACACTGGAATGTCCAACAATCTGTTCAGCCTCTTTGACAAGAAAACAGATACAAGCGTCTACCTGAGGCACTCCACCGACGACCAGTACAACCGGAACGAAAGGATAGGCTCATTGCTCAACCTGACGATTCTCACATCGGGAGGATCGAAAATAGAATGGAAGAATCTTTTCAACCGCATACTGAATGACAGATATACATGGAGAGAAGGAATCAGCGCCCAGAATGACATTGAGAACAGTGCCGAGTACTATACCAGGATAAGGAATTCATACAGTACACAGATAACGGGAGTTCATGGGTTCGGGAACAATGCCATCGACTGGAGTGCGGGATATTCCTATGCAGACAGACATATGCCTGACCGTCGAAGGTATCTCATCAGCGACGCGCTGAACAGTGAGCGCATACTTGAACTGGCAGCATCGAACGACATAAACATCGAGAACACCCTTTTGCGTGAGCATATCGGCTCTCTCGGTCTGAATGACAGGCTGGAGATGTCGATCGGAAAGATCATGCCCGTCATCAAGGCGGGACTGTACGCAGAGTTCAGAACAAGATCCTATACAACGAGAGACCAGCTGTTCAACTGGGATCCAAGGGCAAATGATCTCCCTGCCGATTTCCGAAGGATGGATATTCCCGAACTTCTCAGTGAAGACTCCTATAGGGGTCCCGGCAAGCTTTCACTGTTCGAGTATCCCCAGCTGTCCAACAACTATGACGGCAACAATATCCTCGCATCCGGATATCTGGCAGTGCTGGTTCCAGTCAGGAGACTTGACATATACGCCGGCGTAAGATATGAATACAACATGATGGAACTCATATCGAACCTGAGCAATCACGAGATCAGGAAGTCCAGCAAGTATACAGTTGACAGCGACTTCTTCCCATCGCTCAACCTTACATACAGAATCAATGAAATACACCAGTTGAGACTCTCCTATGGAAGATCCATCAACAGACCCGAGTTCAGGGAAGTGTCTTCATCCGTGTATTATGATTTCGATCTTGCCTCAGACGTGCAGGGAAATCCAGACCTGCAATCATGTCATATCGACAATGCAGACTTCAGATACGAGCTGTACCCGTCTACGGGCGAATTGGTGAGCGTCGCCCTGTTCTACAAGCACTTCAAGAATCCTATCGAGTGGACTTATACCGTCGCTGGCGGAACCGATCTGGTATATTCATACATGAATGCACAGAGGGCATCCAGTTACGGCCTTGAGATAGAAGTGAAAAAATCTCTTGACTTCATTGGCCTGAAGGACTTTGTCTGGTCATTCAATGGTGCTGCCATAAGGAGCAGGGTCATTTTTGAAAAGGGATCCCTCAACCAGGACAGACCGATGCAGGGACAGTCACCCTATCTGGTGAACACTGGACTATTCTACAGGAATTCCAGGATCGGCCTTTCCGCTTCGCTGCTCTACAACCGCATCGGTAAAAGAATCATCGGAGTAGGGCGATCAGAGGGCACAACAGGTGATGGACAGAACGCAAGAGTTCCCGACAGCTATGAAATGCCACGAAATCTCATCGATCTGACAGTTGCCAAGAACTTCGGGGAACATGCAGAACTGAGAGTCTATATCCGCGATGTCCTGTCTGAGAAGATTACATACTCCCAGTTTGCAAAAAACTCCAGGGATGAGACCGTAAACGAGATAACCCGGCAGTACATGCCTGGAAGGAACTATGGTTTTCAATTCACATCTTAGTATATGACAATTTTTGAAATTGTCGGGTTTAATATGTTGATTATCAATTAATTATATTGCAAAAGCCCCGGAAATTTCGTAACTTAAAGGTATATAACTACCACATTATTACCATGTTACGAAACCCCAGGGTCCACTACAAAAGTAGCGATTTATATTCAATTTTGAGCATGCATTTTGGTGAAACGATGAACAAAGCCCGCATAA